>NZ_KQ557131.1:0-78739 GCF_001443665.1 endosymbiont of Ridgeia piscesae
CCTCCACTACATCTTTCCTTTTCTGATCACGCTGTTCTTTTATCGTAGCCATGGAAAGCAGTATACACTGCCAATACTTTCGGAACGATTAATACAAGTTGGTAGCTCGGTGGTGGACGAGCACCTCAATGGCATTCTTCAGCTCCCCTGGATCGGGGATAAACTTCGTGTGAAGGTGAAGCGCGCTAACCTGCGCGCTGGTCCAGGAACTGGCAATGAAATTGTCGAAACTGTGACTGAAGGGTCAGAATTGGTCGAGATCGGCCACCATGGCAACTGGTCGTATATCATCAATCCTGATACGAAAAAACGCGGTTGGATCGCCGATTGGCTTACCGTGAGAACGACTCCGTAAGCAAAATCACTTTCCATCTCTCCGGATAATATTAGAAACACTCTGATCTGAAATTCGGAGATTCATTTACCTATCAGGAGCCGGCTGATACGATTGCCCGCATCAGTATTTTTCGAATCTGGAGTTAATCGCCATGGCTGATACGGAAGAGAAAGAACTGGGCCCTGATTCCGCTGATTTGGCTCCCCCAGCGGAGGAGGCTACAGCGAAGAAGAAGGTAAGCAAGAAAAAAGCCGCAAAGAAGAAAACGGCAAAGAAGAAGGTCACCAAAAAGGTGGCCGTTAAAAAGAAAGCCTCAAAGAAAAAAGTGGCGAAAAAGAGGGTTGCAAAAAGTCAGGCACCCAGCACGGATTCTTCAGATAACCCCCAAGCAAATAAAAAAACTGCCGCCTTAGTGACTGTTGTCTCCATTAGTCAGAAATCTGACACAACCACAACACAGACATCTGAGATGGTTGCAGGGCAAGTGCAATCCTCTCAAGAGAGGGAGAAGCCGGATTCGCCAGTTGAAACGAGTCAGGAAATTGAGACTCCCGCCCCTGCAAACTCCCATTCATCGACAACTATCAAGCAAAAGGAGAGCCCCCCAATGTCGTCTACAGAGAGTTCATCATCTTCCGGATTCTGGATGAAGGTGGTTGTGGCACTATTGATAATCATAGTCGCCTTCGCCTACATCCGGTCCTTGGCTAAAAATCCCAATGTCGCTCAGGCAACAGACCCTGCTGTTACTCAAACCGGTAATGAGGTAGCCGAAGCCGCCACGGCTTCGGCCCCAGCGACAACAGCGGCAGAAATCGGCAAAACAAATGGTGCACCATCAGCTGCCGCGCCTGAGCAGATCAAGACAGCAGACGAACCGGCAAATAGCCCGGCTAAACAGGCCGTGACTGCAAGTACGACTGTAACTGCGACCGCTGCGGTCAGTGTCGAGGCAACCGCTGATGAAGCAAACTCTGAGCCCCAACAAGCAGAGCCTGAAATTGCTGCGGCTGCTGGCGAGCAACAGACTACTGCAGCGCCTGCTAGTGCAGCTGTGACTGCCGCCGCTGTGGTCAGTGTCGAGACAGCCTCTGCTGAAGCAAGCGCTGAGCCCCAACAAGTGGAGCCTGAAGCTGCCTCCAGTACTGATACAGGGAGTGCTGAGGCACCAGCGCAAAGCGCGAGTACGGCGACTCCAGCTTCTACAACCGCTTTCCAGCAATCAGTTGATGCAATGCAGGCAGAGCAGGCCGCTGCGAGAGAGCAGCAGAGTCAGCAGCGGGTCGAATCGGTTGCAAAGATCATGGAGGAATTTGATGACTTGCGTAACGCGGCCGACACCGAAATAAAGGCAATGAGAGACCTGATGCAGGCAGAAAAGGATCTGAGGGATGCAATGAAACCGGCGCAGCGCCCGGTTTATCCGCGGCCTTATCCTGGCTACTATCCCTATTACCAGTACCCGGCCTATCCTACCTTCCCTTATCCAGCCTACTGATGTAACCCGACCCCATATGGATAGATGTCTATCCATATGGGGTCTTCGGCTCCGCATCTGTCCCGAAAACCATACACAAAGCACAATTCCTATCTTAATTTTCAGAACTGGTCCGCAAAAAAAATGTTTAGAGAAGCGATTGCCTGATTGATTTTGTGGGGATAATCCGTCTACATTGGCCCTTATATAAATTAGGGTTGATCAGCCATGGATTTCTCGCCCAGCACCCAATGGAATACAAAATCAGACGGGCATGCGGATACGAGGCATCTAACTCGTGCGACGCGCTTCGCCTATATCGGCGTAACGCTCTTTTTTTTCATTTCACTTACGTGGAATCTGCTCGTTACTCCGAATAGCGCGGCTTTTATCTCTTCGCTAATCACACTTCACCTGCTTGTTGGTGGAGCATTCATTGGTGCTATCCATCACTTTCGAAAAAAACTCCTCTATGAATTTCGCTTACGGAGAAGTTATGAAACTGCGCTTCATGCGGAGGAGGAGTATCTGCACCAAATCCTCGATCATGTTGCTGATGGGGTTGCGGTCTTTGATGTGCAAGGCGTTCCTTTATACCTAAATGCCACTGCCTATCATCTATTTCAATCAGCTTCTCCAAAACCTCAACTATCAATCCCTGAAATAAAAAATAAAGTTTTCAATGCACAAGGGAAAAGAGTTCTAAAGAACAGTGAGCTACCGCAGATACTTGCTCTGAATGGTGAAAGAGTGCAGGGACTAGAACTTTCTCTCTACGACCTAGATACCAACCAACGCATCTCACTTCTGGCAAACAGCCAGCCTTTGATGGGTAGTGATGGCCATTTAGAGGCGGTTGTAGTCACCTATCATGACATCACCGCAAGCAAGAGGGCAGAATCTGAACTTCGGCTGGCAGCCTCCGCATTTGAAGTGCCGGAAAGTATGTTCATCACCAACCACTCTGGAATAATTCAGCATGTAAACCAAGAATTTTCCACCATGACCGGATACAAGCCTGATGAATTGGTCGGAAGCGATTCGGAGATCCTTGCTTCTGAGCATCATTCCAATGATTTCTACGTTGAAATGATAAAGACTTTGGAATCTGCAGGCAGATGGGAAGGCGAACTTTGGTGTAAAAGAAAGGATCAAAAGCAGCAACCTCTGTGGGCCAAGATTACCTCAATCCAAACTGAAAAAGATAAAGAGTCGTACTACCTAGTCAGTATGGTCGACTTGAACACGCAATATCGCAAGCAGAATGAGATGATAGCCCGTGCTTATCATGATGAGACCACAGGCTTGCCAAACAGAACACTGCTTCTGGATCGACTCGATCAATCTCTAGCACGATCAGCACGAAGCGGAGTGCTGGGAGCAGTTCTTTCCGTTGAGATTGATCACTTTGTAAATGTTAATCAGACTCTTGGGCATTTGATTGCAGATCGATTACTCAAGGAATTGGCCGAACGCTTAAAGCGCAATGTCCGAAGAGACGATACTCTGGCAAGGTCTGGCGACGGCCAGTTTACTTTGATTCTTAATGAAGTTGCTTCAAACCAAGATATTGCAACCCAATCCGCGATCGCAATCGCTGAGAAATTTAAAGCCAGAATATCCCGACCATTCCATATCTTTGACCATGAAGTACATGTCACCAGTAGCATCGCAATATCCACTTTCGATGGAAAAAATATAACAACTGAAAGTGTCATCAATCAGCTTGATACAACAAGGAAAGCCGCGAAAGAGGAGGGGATAAATAGTATTCGCTGTTTCCATCCAGAAATGCTGTCAAAGGTTAAGCGGCAACTTTCTATCGAAAATGATATGCGAATTGCGCTGCAGCGAGACCAATTCTCCCTTTTCTTCCAACCAAAGATCAATGTCAAGAATGGACAATTGAGTGGTGCGGAGGCATTGATACGCTGGAAGCACCCCCAGCAAGGCTATATCGATCCCAGCTATTTCATCCCGATTGCTGAAGAAAATGGTTTAATTGAGCAGCTGGGTGAGTTTGTTCTTAGAGAAGTCTGCTGCAGAATCAGTATTTGGCAGCGGTCTGGATTGCGAGTAATCCCCATTTCGATCAATATCTCGGCGGTCCAAATCCGTCATGATAAATTCATCAACAGCGTGAATTCTATCCTGAAAGAGACCGGTGTTGACCCGCGTTACCTAGAGTTTGAAATAACAGAGTCCGCATTGGAGCAGAATTTTGTACAAATCAAACGCACCATTCACAGCCTGAAAGACCAGGGCATCATTATCTCGATTGATGATTTTGGTACAGGCTATTCAAACCTTTCTTACCTTAACGAAATTGTGATCGACCGCCTAAAAATTGATCAGTCATTTATCTACAAACTTACCGAACAGAAACGCAAGTCTCCGGTGGCTGAAACCATCATCTCCCTAGCACACAATTTCGGCATGACGACAGTAGGTGAAGGCGTCGAAACCAAGGCTCAATTTGACTTTCTTAGGGAACTTGGCTGCGATGAGGCTCAAGGTTATTTCTTCTGTAAACCGGTATCTATAAATATCTTCAGCGATTTGCTGAAAAACCCCCAGGTGAATAGGGCCTCTTAAGTCCATTGTTGGAGATAATCCAAACTATGCAAGGTAAATACAATATTTAACATAATATACATTATGCCTATATTTAGGGGTTACGACGCGCCTTCCGTTTCACTCTCCATGGCCCGTGCAGCGAGCGAGCGGCGGGTAGAAAAACGTTTCGAGGCTGAGCAGCCCGAGTATGAGGACGGCGCAAGGAACAGGAGTCAAAGGCAGAAATGGGGGAGTTACCCCATGTCTCCACGCAATACTTTACTCAGAGGAAAATCTGGTGTATCGTTCGCGCTCTTGAAAATTCAGGCCCTTCGAAGAGCCTGGCTTAGATCGGGTCGTTAGCTCAGTTGGTAGAGCATCTGACTTTTAATCAGGTGGTCGCAGGTTCGATCCCTGCACGACCCACCATCTGCTGATCAAAGGGTTGTATCTGAAGCAACCCTTTGATCGTCGACAAAACTCCACCACTGCTACTTCATCAGATCAACTTTGATGCCTTGTGTTTCTAGGTGCTCGGCGCGCTCCTGGACATAGTGTTGGAAGCTTGGCTGAGTCCGATATTTTTCCTGCAAAACATAGTCAATTGCAGCGTGAGTGTGGAAGGTCTTCAAGAATGCCTCGGTTCGGAAAACTTCATCCCTGCCCTGTTCATCGAGAAATAGCAGGGTGGGCGTATACATGACCTTTAGTTTGGAAGCGATAGCCTTTTCTGTCGTGGCATTGCCCTGCAGATCGGTCACCGCCCTGTCACCCCACATGTTGATCGCCACCACATGAAAGCCCTGCTGTATCCTCTCGACGGTCGATCTCAGTGAAAAGTTCTCATTGAGCAGCTTGGCGCAATAGGGGCAGCCATCCTGATGGAAATAGAGGAGCAGACGCTTACCCTCCCCGGCCGCCGCCTCTACGTCCTCCTGCAGATCGAGAAATGATTGCTTAAACCAGTCCGGTTTTTCGTGATATCCAGGATTGACAAGACCGGCACCCAGCTTGCTGTCGCCTTCATCTGCATGGCAGGCGATAGAAATTGACAGCAGCCCTATGGCAAGAAGCAACCAGGACAGTTTCATTTCTCCTCCTTCGGAATCATGCCCCGACTTGTTCAGTCACGAGTCATTGTTATGTCATAACTCTATCCACACTAGCAGATTTTCATTCGGTACTTGCTCATGAGAGATGCAACAGACCTACATACTTCCGAAAAACTGTGTCGTATTTTCGACGCGGCAAGACAAAAAAATATCTTACTGATTGATTTAAAAGGAAAAATAGTTTTGGCACGCAATTCGCAAAGTTAGTGTGGTCAATAACAATTTTAGGGCCAGAAAAATGACGGGTTCCCTGCAAAGCATCGAAAATCGCTCACGGACCTCTAATTTGAGCATATTTCAGACACCAACCCTTTGACGATGATGAACTGAAGCACCTTGAGCACTATCTGACCATTCTGCTTTATCCGCTGCGCAACGCACTCCTCTACCGTTCCGCCATCAACTCAGCCTTTATCGATGCTCTTACCGGAGTGAAAAATCGCGCAGCGTTTATCAGCAACTTTAACCGGGAGCTTGATCTGGCAAACCGAAACGGCACTGAACTTTCCGTTATTATGCTCGATGTGGACTACTTCAAGCGGGTTAATGACAAGTATGGTCACACCGTAGGAGACATGGTGTTGAAGAACATCGCACTTGCAGTCGAAGCTAGCGTCCGCAGCAGTGACGCCCTCTATCGCTACGGCGGTGAAGAGTTTGTCGTTACCCTCAGTGGAACCTGTGCAGAGGGTGCATACCAACTGGCCGAACGGATTCGCAAGAATGTCGAGGCACTGAGTTTCAGCAGTCCAAAAGGACTGCAGGCACGTCTCAGCTTGGGGGTCGCAACCCTGCAGGAGAATGAGTCTGGTGAGGCGCTGTTCAAACGGGCGGATGCTGCGCTCTATTGCGCCAAAAGACAGGGACGCAACCAGACCTACCGTGCCGAGTGAATCTCAGGCCAAGGCGTGCTGCTGAACAGCCCAGTCGCACTCCAGTGCAAGACAGCAGACTGTGCAGTCGGGCTGTTTTCGACAGGCCTCTTTAGCATGGCGCACAATCAGCGCATGATATTCGTTGAAGAGCTCCGGATCGGGCCCCAGTGCCCGTTCAAATGCCAGACGCAGCGCCTCATAAGCTGAGTGCGCCGGGACCATGCCAAGGCGAGAAAAGATGCGCCGTGTATAGGCATCGATGACAAATACCGGCCGCTCAAAGGCATAGAGCAGGATGTCGTCAGCGGTCTCTGGTCCAATTCCGTTGACCGAAAGGAAGGCCCTGCGCAGCGCCTTATCAGAGAGCGGCTGCAGCTGCCCGGCGTGCGCGCGCAAAAAACTACAGAGATGTTTCAGGCGCCTTGCCTTAACGTTGAAGTAACCCGCAGGACGGATCAGCTGCGCCAGCTCATCCGGCGGCATCCGGTCGATCTGATGAAGATCAAGTGCCTCGATCGCCTTTAGATTCTGTATCGCCCGTTCGACATTGGACCAGGCGGTATTCTGCGTCAAAACCGCACCGACCATCACCTCGAAGGCGCTATCTGCCGGCCACCAGTGCTGCGGCCCATAGCGCTGCAGCAGCTGGCTATAGGCAGTCCGCAGACGTCTGCCATCAAGTTTTAACGGGGATTCCTTGAGCGTCGCCATGGATTGTTCGCGGAGCTACCCGACGCTTTTGGCCCTCTGCCCTGCTTGCGCGGCGCCTGTTGTCGATCCGACCTGTAATGCTTGGCTCTGGCTGGTGGTTGGCGTTTTTCCGGTGGTAACCCAGAGATCTCCAGCAATTGGTTGATCTCAGTGTGTGTCAATGCGCGCCACCTGCCGACCTTCAGGGCGCTCTCCAGGATTACGCTGCCGTAGCGTACCCGTTTGAGGCGACTCACCTGCACACCAATCGCCTCCCACAGACGCCGCACCTCCCGTTGGCGCCCCTCCATGATTACGACATGGAACCAGCGGTTGATCCCTTCGCCACCGGATTCGACAATCTCCTCGAAGCGGGCCGGACCATCCTCCAGCTCGACACCGTGGGTCAGTTGCTTTAACTGCTCCTCACTGACCTGCCCCATCACCCGTACGGCATATTCCCTTTCCACCTGGCGGCTGGGGTGCATCAACCTATTAGCCAATTCGCCATCAGTGGTGAGCAGCAGCAAGCCAGAGGTATTCAGGTCGAGCCGTCCCACTGGAATCCAGCGGCCGTGCTGGAGGCGGGGCAGTCTGTGATAGATGGTGCGCCGGCCTTCTGGATCCTTACGCGTCACCAGCTCCCCTTCCGGTTTGTTGTAGACCAACACCCGCCGCTCCGGCGCCTCCATGCGCTTCTGCGAGAAAGGACGACCATCGATCCGGATGCGATCGCTGCCAACGACTCGTTGTCCCAGCTTGGCGGTTTCACCGTTGACTTCGATCCGGCCTTCACTGATCCAGCCCTCGATCTCACGACGCGAGCCGACACCGGCGTTGGCCAGCACCTTCTGCAGGCGCTCCCCCATCTGAGGTTTATTCTGACTCATTCCGACTCACCCTGTTGAAGTGGCAACTCACCACTGTGAGAGGCTGCAATCTCATCCTTCTGAGAGAGATCAGCATCCGGGCTGGCCACTGATTCGGCCGCATCATCATCCCCGGACGGTTCATCCCCCGGCTCCGCCATATTCGGCTCCTTAAGCTGCAGTTCCCGGTTGATTGATTCCAAATCGCGTATTTTCGCCAAAGTTGGCAGCTCACCCAGGCCCTTCATGTTGAAGTAGTCGAGAAATGCCTTGGTGGTGGCATAGAGGGCCGGCTTGCCCGGCACATCCCGGTGCCCAACCACCCGCACCCACTCGCGTTCGGTAAGGGCCTTGATGATATTGGTGCTGACGCTGACACCGCGGATATCCTCGATCTCGCCACGGGTGATCGGCTGCCGATAGGCGATCAAGGCGAGGGTTTCGAGCAGCGCGCGGGAGTATTTCGGCGGACGTTCTGTCCAGAGTCGCGATACCCAGGGGGCGTATTCCGAACGAATCTGGACACGAAAGCCGCTGCCGACCTCGCTGACCTCGATACCGCGTCCCTGATAGTCTGCCTGCAGCATCTCAAGGACAGTGCGCAGACGCTCTTTATCTGGCGTCTCCGCTTCAGCAAACACTCCCTGCAGCTGGTCGAGACTCAGCGGCCGGCCGGCGGCCAGCAGCGCGGCCTCTACAATCTGTTTTAATTTATCGTCAGAGGACATGCATCACTCGGTTTCAGGAGACGATCGCTTTCACGTGGATTGGCGCAAAGGGTTCGTTCTGCACCAGCTCCAATAGCGATCCTTTGATCAGTTCCAGCACCGCAAGAAAGGTTACTACCACTCCCGGCCGCCCCTCTTCGAAGTCGAACAGGGTGGAAAAATCGCAGAAACTCTCCCCATTCACCCGCTCCAGTATCTGCGACATCCGCTCCCGCACCGACAGCGCTTCGCGCTCCACCCGATGGCTGGTGAACATATCTGCCCGCTGCAGCACATCCTTGAAGGCGAGCAGCAGCTCCTGCAGCGAGATATCGGGCTCCCGCACCTCCTGCTTTCGTTCGATCAGCTCTGCCTGGCCCTGGAAGTTGTCACGACCGATGCGCGGCAGCTGGTCGATATCCTCGGCCGCCTGTTTGTAACGTTCATACTCCTGCAGTCGGCGGATCAGCTCGGCCCGCGGGTCGGCCTCATCCTCATCCTCGCTGCTCTGGCGCGGCAGTAGCATGCGGGATTTGATCTCCGCCAGCATCGCCGCCATCACCAGATACTCGGCCGCCAGCTCTAGGCGCAGCTCCTCCATCATCTCGATATATTGGATGTACTGCTCGGTAATCTCGGCGATGGGGATGTTGAGAATGTCGAGATTTTGTCGTTTGATCAGGTAGAGCAGCAGGTCAAGCGGCCCCTCAAACGCCTCAAGGATCACCTCCAGGGCATCCGGCGGGATGTAGAGATCTTTCGGCGGCGTGGTGACCGGTTCACCCTGCACCACCGCGAACGGCATCTCTTCCTGTTCAGGATGATGGTGGGGGTGGTTTTCGGTCAAATCCATGTGCTGGCTTAAATGCCGCTGAGAGACATCGCGTGGCGTACCTCTTCCATGGTGGCTCGGGCTACATCCCGTGCTCGTTCACAGCCCTCATTGATGATGCTGCGCACCAGCTCTGGCTGTGCCTCGAACTCCGCAGCACGCTGCTGAATCGGCCGTAGCTCCTCCAACACGCCATTGATCACCGGCTCCTTGCAGTCGAGACAGCCGATGCCGGCGGAGCGGCACCCCTGCTGCACCCACGCTTTCACATCGTCATCGGAGTAGACCTCGTGGAACTGCCAGACCGGGCACTTCGCCGGGTCACCCGGATCAGTGCGGCGTACCCGCGCCGGATCGGTCGGCATACGCTTGAGAGTGTTCTCCAACTCCGCCGGCTTGCTGCGCAGGGCGATGGTGTTGCCGTAGGATTTCGACATCTTCTGCCCGTCCAGCCCCGGCATCTTCGATGCCTTGGTGAGTAACGGCTGGGGTTCCACCAGGATCACCCGGCCACCACCCTCTAGGTAGCCAAACAGTCGCTCCTGGTCGCCCAGGGTGATATTCTGCTGCGAACCGAGCAGGGCGCGCGCCACCTCCAGCGCCTCCAGGTCGCCCTGTTCCTGATAGGCTCTGCGCAGCTTGTCGAACATTTTGGCGTTCTTCTTGCCCATCTTTTTCTTCGCCTGCTCTGCCTTCGCCTCGAAGTCGGGCTCGCGGCCGTAGATGTGGTTGAAGCGGCGCGCCACCTCCCGTGTCAGCTCCACGTGGGCCACCTGATCCTCGCCCACCGGCACTTGGCCCGCCTTGTAGATCAGGATGTCGGCGGACTGCAGCAGCGGATAGCCAAGGAAACCGTAGGTTGCCAGATCCTTCTCTTTCAGCTTCTCTTGCTGATCCTTGTAGCTGGGCACACGCTCCAGCCAGCCCAGCGGGGTGATCATCGACAGCAGCAGATGCAGCTCGGCATGTTCCGGCACCCGCGACTGCACAAACAGGGTCGCAGAGTTACTGTTGACCCCCGCCGCCAGCCAGTCGATCACCATCTCCCAGGTACTCTCCGGGATCAGTGAAGGATCGTCGTAGTGGGTGGTCAGAGCGTGCCAGTCGGCAACAAAGAAGAAGCACTCGTACTCGTTCTGCAGCTCCACCCAGTTCTTGATGACACCGTGGTAGTGGCCAAGATGGAGACGCCCGGTCGGGCGCATGCCGGAGAGCACCCGCGAGTGCTGGGGGGAGAGAGAGTTCAAGACTAACTCCTTGAAGGGTTGAGGATGATCGGTAAAAGTTGCGAGACCACATCGCTGGCCGGCAGCAGTTGGATAGTCAATGATACCAGCGGCCAGAGTATCTGCCCCAGCAGGCCGGTCGTCAGTAGGATGATCAGGATGAACAGCCCGTAGCGCTCCAGGCCGGCATAGACCCGGGCGAGCGGACGCGGCAGCAGTGAATAGAGCACGCGGCCCCCATCCAGCGGCAGAATCGGCATCATATTGAGCGCCATCAGGATGGTATTGAAGAAGGCGCCGGCTACCCCCATCAGCACCAGCGGGATGGCGATCCAGGGCACCGATTGAAGCAGAAAAATCCCCGGATAGATCAGCATGCCCCAGATAAAGGCCATCAACAGGTTGATGCCGGGGCCGGCCAATGCCACCAGTGCCATGTCGCGGCGTGGCTTGCGCAGGTTCTCCACCGTTACCGGTACCGGCTTGGCCCAGCCGAACAGGAACAGTGGTCCGCCGAAGATAAAGCTGGAGAGGATCAGCAGCAGCGGTATCAACACGGTACCGATCGGGTCGATGTGCTTGATCGGGTTGAGAGTGATCCGGCCGAGCCTCTGCGCAGTGCTGTCGCCGAGTCGCTTGGCCATCCAGCCGTGGGCCGCCTCGTGGAGTGTGATGGCGAACAGCAGTGGTATCGCGATCACCACTACCAGCTGAATAAGATTGATCCCCTGCATCGCGGGATTATACCTCGCTGAAAGAGCTGGCGTCGCCCTTGCCGAGTCGTGCCACTTCGGGGGTATCTTCGGTTAGCAGCACCACGGTGGTGGCCTCGAAACCGCAATAACCACCGTCGATGATCAGGTCGACCTCGTGATCGATCAGCTGACGCATCTCATAGGGATCGGTCAGCGGCATCTCGTCCCCCGGCAGCACCAGAGTAGAGCTCATGATTGGCTCAGCCAGCGCCGTCAGCAGGGCATCGACGATGCGATTGTCCGGCACTCGGATGCCGATGGTCTTGCGTTTGGCATGCTGCAGCCGGCGCGGCACCTGTTTGGTTGCCTTGAGGATGAAGGTGTAGGGACCAGGGGTCAGATTCTTCAGCAGCCGGTAGTCGCGATTGTTGACCTTGGCGTAGCTGGCGATCTCGGTCAGGTCGCGGCAGACCAGGGTGAAGTTGTGTTTATCATCGAGCCTGCGGATGCGGCGGATCCTCTCCATCGCGCCCTTGTCGCCGATGTGACATCCCAGGGCGTAGCTGGAGTCGGTGGGATAGGCCACCAACCCGCCCTGGCGGATGATCTCTACCGCCTGCTGAATCAGGCGAGGCTGGGGGTTGTCCGGGTGAATCTGAAGAAAGAGTGCCATTGTCTTAATCTAAATCGCGCGAGCCTGGGGGCTGCTGATGCCCCAATCCCGCCAGATGGGAACGCAGCCATCCGGCAGCTGTGGTAGCCTGCCCAGCTCTATCCAGGGATGCTCGGGGCCATGATAATCGGAACCCGCCGAGGCGAGCAGGCCAAAATCTTTTGCATGACGTGCCATGTTGAAACAGTCGTCACAGCTGTGGCTGCCCGACACCACTTCGAGTCCGGCTCCACCGGCCGCGGCAAACGCCTTGATCAACCGGCGCAGCTTGCTGCGGGTCATCCGATAGCGGGCGGGGTGTGCGATCACCGTTTGCCCTCCTGCGTCGGTGATCCAGCCAATTGCCTGCTCCAGGCTGGCCCACTCGCCTGGCACATAGCCGGGCTTGCCGTACACCAGATAGTGCCTGAAGACCTTGCGCATATCAGGCATCACGCCGATCTTGACCAGGAAGCGGGCAAAGTGGGTGCGGCTCACCAGCCAGCCGTTGGAAAAGCTGCGTGCTCCCTCTAACGCATCGGGGATGCCCGCCTTTCCAAGACGCAGCGCAATCTCTTCTGCACGCCCAACCCGAAACGCCTGCAGTGCTTTAAGTCCATCCTGTAACGCGCTATTTTTATGATCAAAATTCAGCCCGACAAGATGTACTGTCTGGCGCTCCCAGGTGACCGATATCTCCACCCCCGGCAGCAGCTGGATGCCTGACTCCCTGGCCGCCAGCTGTGCCTCGTCGATACCGGCAGTGTTATCGTGATCGGTGAGTGCCAATACTTTTACACCAGCCGCAGCGGCGGCGCGCACCAATGCCGTCGGCGTAAGGGTGCCGTCGGAAGCGGTGGAGTGTGAGTGCAGATCGTAACCTAGAAACATGGCGGGGGATTGTACCCCATCCGGCGGGATATGCGTGGAATTTGAGCCGTCACGCAATCTACTAACAATCTCCCCCCACCCTCAAGACGCCACCACAAGCGGCTGTTACAATTGCGCCATGCAGATAATCCCCGCCGATATAGTTGCCATTGCCGATGTCTTCCGTGACACTGTGGAAGAGCTGATCGAGGTGTTTGAGGATGAAGAATCCGCCGATGAGCAGCTCGATTCCCCAGAATTGCTCGCCAGTGCACTGTTCCAGCTGTTCGACCTGCTCAACTCGCCGGAGATGGCTCAGGCGCTCGATGCCAGCCTGACCCACAGGGAGCTGCATGCCCCGCAGCAGCTGGTTGGCCACGATCTGCACGAGCTGGGCGACTATGGCATCAATCTGCTAATCGATCTCGCCTATGTGGCCGATACGTTGCGGCTGGAGGAGCACGCCCGCATGCTGGAGAACCTCTCTCTGCCGCTGGCGGTCTGGATCGCCCGCCGGGGCGGTGAACTGAGCACCCTGGAACCGGTGGTCAACGCCCTGGCTGCGCTGGCCAACATCACCACGGAAGCGGTCGATCTGGAGAACCTCTACCAGATGTCCAGTGATATCCAGTTGGCGGTGAGCCCGCTGCTGCAGACCGATCTTGACAAGGGCAATCCCAATCACCCCTGGCGGGTGCTGCTGGTCAACCGGGCGATCATCGCCACACGCAGCCACCATACCCTGCTGATGAAGGATGCCTTCGATAATCTGGTGCAGTTGATGCCTGAGGAGGCGTCGCACTTTTTCCGCGAAGGCATGGAACAGATGGAAGCCCTGAGCTATCCAGAGCCTGTAAAAAAACTGGTGCAGGAGTATTTCCACGAATGGAGCGCCCAGCGCACCCTGCACTGAATAATCTAAGGGTATATCTGAGACATGAAGTTTCTGGCCGATTTTTTCCCCATCATTCTCTTTTTTGTCACCTACAAACTCTACGGCATCTATGCCGCCACTGCAGTGGCTATCGGCGCTTCGGTGATCCAGGTCAGCTATCATTGGCTGCGCAACCGGCAGGTGGAGAAGATGCACCTGATCACCATGGTGATGTTGCTGGTGTTCGGCGGGCTGACCCTCCTGTTGCAGGATCGCACCTTCATCATGTGGAAACCCTCAGTGATCAACTGGCTGTTTGGCGCAGTCTTCATCGGCAGCCATTTCATCGGTGAAAAACCGCTGGCGGAGCGCATGATGGGGGATGCGGTACGCGTCCCCTCGCCGGTCTGGCGCCGACTCAATCTCGCCTGGGGGGGATTTTTTGTCCTGCTGGGGCTGGCCAACCTCTATGTGGCCAGCTTTTTCTTCAGCGCCGAAGCGGCGCTGACTGCCCAGACCGGCTTAGCCCAGATCGACCTGACCAGCTGCGGGGAACTATTCAACGGCGACGAACTTCAAATGTGTCTTGAGATGCAATCCCTGGAAGCGGATTGGGTCAACTTTAAATTGTTTGGAATGATGGGACTAACGCTGGCCTTTGTCCTGTTGCAGGCTTTCTACCTGGCCCGTCACATGCAGGATCAGGAACAATTGACAGAGGAGAATTGAGTGTACTACGCGATCATTGCGGAAGACCGGGAAGAGAGCTTGGAACAACGTCTTGCAGCACGCCCCGCCCATGTTGAGCGGCTGAATGCGATGCAGGCGGATGGTCGGCTGCTGCTAGCTGGTCCCCATCCGGCAATCGACAACGAAGACCCGGGCCCCGCCGGTTTCACCGGTAGTCTGGTGGTAGCAGAGTTCGACAGCCTGGAGGCAGCCCGCGAATGGGCGGATCAGGATCCCTACGTGCTCGCCGGAGTCTATCAGCGGGTTACCATCAAACCCTTTAAAAAGGTCTTTCCGGCCTGACCTCTACTTTACCAATCAAGCATAAGGTCCAGCGATGAATAAGCTTACTTTTATCACCGTGCTCAGCTGTTGCACTCTGCTCATCGGATGCAACCAGTCCGGTGATGGTGCAACCAATTCGGCCCAGACTGACACCGGGCAACCCGCAGCCGACTCCCCGATCCTGCCGGTTGACGGGGAACAGCCGGCACTCTCGCCCGACGTGTTGCTCACGGTCAATGGTCAGCCGGTATCCAGGACCCTGTTTGGGCTCTACTTTAAAGAGCGGGTCAGGGATCCTGCAAAGGCTAACGACAATCCGCAGCTGCAGATGAAGGTGCTGAATGAACTCTCCAACCTGTTGATCCTCTCCCAGGATGCGGAGCAAAAACAGCTCGACAAATCTGCCGAGGTAGAGGCGACATTAACCCTGTTCCGCGCCAAACTGCTGACCCAGGCAGCGATCCAGCGCCACCTGAAGGAGCATCAGCCAACTGAGGCCGATTACCAGAAGCTCTATGACGCTGAGTATGCCAACAAGAGCAGTATCGAATTTAAGGCGCGCCACATCCTGCTGAAAGAGGAGGAGAAGGCGAAAGAGATCATCGCCCTACTGCAACAGGGAGGTGACTTTGCTGAACTGGCCAAGACACACTCAACTGGCCCCACTGGCGCCAATGGCGGCGATCTCGGCTGGTTCGACTCGGAGCAGATGGTGAAGCCCTTTGCCGATGCGGTGCAGGCGATGGAGAAGGGAAAATACTCGGAAGCGCCGGTCAAGACCCAGTTCGGCTGGCATGTGATCCTGCTGGAAGATAGCCGTGACCTCCCCGCCCCGAGCCTAGATGCGGTACGTTCAGAACTGACCACCCGCCTGCAACAGCAGGTTCTCGCCGACTATATTCAGGAGTTGCGGGCAAAAACCAAGCTCCACTACAACGAACAGCAGAAGCCGGCGAAGGAGAAGGCCGCGCAGGCATCTGGGGAGAGCTGATCCCTGTCGCAGGAGCGGCGTCCTACTTCGCGGCGCCGTTCCTGGAAAACCCGGCGTGCCTCTTGCCTGTCAGAAAAACTTACACTTCCCTGTCCTCGATCAGAAGTCGACAAAGACAAACATAGTCCTTTAATAACAATAAGTTAGGTGATTATGTTAGGGTTTATTATTGTGATCCTGGCTGTTTCTGAGGCGCAGTTCACACTTTTCTTGTCTTGATCCGTCGGAAAATTTTACATCCACTCTTTGCTCTGCTCCTGAAGAAGATTATTATTCACTAAATAACAGATACTTATTATTTTTGGCATGCTATCTGCTCAGGCTGTGAGCCTGCCTCTTGATTCCAGGGATCAGGATGGCTTTATCCACAATACAGCAGGGAGGAGTTCGAGCATGAAGGTACTGTTTAAGACTCTTATTTCTGGATTCGCACTGACCTTTACCCCGGTCCCGCAAGCATCTGCCAGCCTGAACAACCATCAGTGTGATGCCAAGATCAAGGCTCTAATCAGCCAGCCAAATCCCTGCACCTCTGCTCAAAGCTTCCGAATCGATCTCTCCCCTTCCAATAGCGCTCTCGCAGAATCTCCATAGCACTCGGAGTAGATTGAAGCAGAGAGACTTGGCTCACTTCTCCTTCTGTCCCTCGATGCGACCGATGCTGGAGATAGAAACGGTAGTGGCGGCGGGCGCCTCATCGATGAAGTAGGGGCGCTCTGTGGCGATGCGACCAGCCAACTCCGCCAACTCCTTCTCGCGGGCAGTAATCAACCCAAAACAGGCGCGGATATCCTGAATCGTCTGCTCCGACAGAGGATGCTGCAGAGCCTTGTGCTCCGGGGCGGTATCTTTCACGATTGCAGCCAGCACTTTGCGCATGACCATCAGGATCTCTCTCTCTTTTGCAGATTCTTCGCTCATTTTAGACTCATTGATTCAGTGTAAAGATTACGGGCAGATCGGCACAGCTTACCCAATCATTTAGCCCCATTACCATCCAATTATCATGGATCACTCTGCTCGGAGGCACCGCCCAGCAGCCGCGCCAGCCCGGCCTCATCAAGGATCTCCACCCCCAGCTGCTGCGCCTTGCTGAGCTTTGAACCGGCCTCTGCACCGGCGATCAGGTAGTCGGTGTTTTTCGAGACACTGCCCGTCACCTTGGCCCCGAGCGCTTGCAGCTCTGCCTTGATCGCACTACGCGGCCGGCTCAGGGTACCGGTCAATACAACAGTCTTGCCCAGCAGTGGGCTTTCAGCAGGCGTTTCTGGCGGCGTCTCCTCTTCCCAGTTGACGCCGACCTGGCGCAGCTTCTCTATCACCTCCTGATTGTGAGGCTGGCGGAAGAAGGTGACGATGTGATCGGCCACGATTGGTCCCACTCCCTCCACCAGGCTGCGCTGTTCACGCCGCAGCAGCTCGGGGGTAGCCTGCTGCAACGCCTCCAGACTACCGAAACGCTCACTCAGGCGCTCAGCTACCGCTCGATTGAGACCGCGCACATTCATCCCGGCCAACCAGTCGGCAAGCCCACCGGTTAGTGGCTCTGCTGGCAGTGGGCCGGCCAACGCCTCGCAGATCGCCTGCGCGGTGCTGGCGCCGACCCCCTTGATGCCGCTGTCGTGGATGAAGTCGTCTCGTTCCGCGGCCATCAGGGGCTGCAGATCGCGAAAATGGCGGGCCAGTGCGGCGGCGGTGGCATCTCCAACCTCGCGGATGCCAAGCGCGAAGAGAAAGCGCGCCAGGCTCGTCCGCTTGCTCCGCTCCAGGGCATCGAGCAGATTCTGCGCCGACTTCTCGGCCATGCGCTCCAGCCCTGCCAGCTCCTCCAGGCTGAGTGTGAACAGGTCGGCCGGATCCTTCACCAGCCCCTGCTCCACCAGCTGCTCCACCAACTTGTCGCCCAGCCCTTCGATATCGAGAGCCTTGCGACTGGCGAAGTGTTTGATCGCTTCCTTGCGCTGGGCCGGACAGTAGAGGCCGCCGCTGCAACGGGCCACCGCCTTCCCCTCCGGACGCACCACCTCGGAACCGCAGACCGGACAGAGCTTCGGCAGCTCCACCGGTTTGCTGTCGGACGGGCGTCGCTCAGGTAGCACCCGCACCACCTCGGGGATCACATCCCCGGCGCGTCGCACATAGACGGTATCACCCGGCCGCACATCCTTGCGCAGCACCTCATCCATATTGTGCAGGGTTGCATTGCTGACCGTAACGCCGCCGACAAACACCGGCTGCAGGCGTGCCACCGGGGTGATCGCACCGGTGCGTCCCACCTGGAACTCCACCGCCTCGACCCGGGTCAGCTCCTCCTGGGCGGGAAATTTATAGGCAATGGCCCAGCGTGGTGCGCGAGCGACAAATCCTAGCTGCTGCTGCTGCTCGAACAGATCGACCTTGAATACCACCCCGTCGATCTCATAATTAAGATACTCCCGTTGCGCCTCAATGCGTTGGTAATAGTCGACTATGCCATCGACACCATCGACCTGTTCAAGCAGCGGCGAGACCGGCAGACCCCAGTCGCGCAGACGCAGGATGCTCTGTGATTGGCTCTGCTCCAGCGGTCCGCCCGCGATCTCACCGAAGCCATAGCAGAAGAAGGCCAGTGGCCGTTGCGCGGTGATGCGTGGATCGAGCTGACGCAGGCTGCCGGCCGCCGCATTACGCGGATTGACAAACTCTTTCTCTCCCTGCTGGCGGGCGGCCTCGTTCAACCGTGCAAAGCCCGCCTTGGGCATGAAGATCTCGCCACGCACCTCCAGCACCGGAGGCACATCGTCACCAATCAGCCGCAGCGGGATCGCCTTGATGGTACGCACGTTGGAGCTCACATCCTCGCCGCTGCTGCCATCCCCCCGGGTAGCCGCCTGCACCAATCGCCCCTGCTCATAGCGCAGGCTGATTGCCAGTCCGTCCAGTTTTGGCTCAGCGGCGTAGATCAACGACGCATCAGTCGCCAGCCTCAGCCGATCGCGAACCCGTCGATCGAACTCACGGATCTCTTGCGCGTTGAAGGCGTTATCCAGCGAGAGCATCGCCACTCGGTGGTGGACTTCAGCAAACCCCTGCAACGGTTCACCGCCGACCCGTTGGGTCGGGGAGTCGTCACTCAGCAGTTCAGGGTGTTCCGCCTCCAGCACCTGCAGCTGCCGCATCAGCCGGTCATATTCGGCGTCGGGGATCTGCGGAGCGTCGTAGACGTAGTACTGACGATTGTGGAAGCGGATCTGCTCGCGTAATGCCTCGATCTGGGCCTCGGCCTCACTGCCTTGGCTCATCCCTTGCTCCGAGCGAGGCGGACCTTACGGCCATGTTCGGTGATCTGTTCTCGCATATGCTCGATAGTCTGGCGGGTCAGCACACTGCGGCTCTGATCATGTAGCTCACCACCGAGGCGGGCGGCGAGCTGTTCGGCGGTCTTGAGCATGTCGTTGAAGATCGCCTGGCCATCCTGCGGGCCGGGCAGCTGAGCAAAAAAAGCGAGCCCCGGGGTCTTGAATCCGCCCATCTGACCAAGAGGAAAGGTGCCGGGTTCGGCCAGGTTGGCGACGGTGTAGACCACCCGCCGGCTGCCATCTCCGGTGAGGCGGTGATACACCTTCATCTTGCCCGGCTGCAACCCGGCCGCACTCAGCGCACGCTCCAGCGGCTCACCATCGAACCAGTCGCCCCGGTGCAGCAGGTGGATCTGCAGGATCAGGTGGGGTACATCTAGCGGTGAGGTCTCATCCACCTCTAGGTGGATCTCCTCCTGCGGTTCCGGCTCGTCAGTCGCAGAAAAGGCCCGATCGAAGGGGCTCAGATCGTCATCCAGGCTGGAGTCTAGCTGACCGAGAGAGAGCTCATCGGGATCACCCACAGGCTTGGCGAAAGCACTCTCGATGGAACTCTCATCAGCCTCATCCAGCTCGGCTTCGAGTTTCTGTCGGGCTTGCTCCCGCGCATCTTTTCGGTTGAGTCGGTCCCAATAGTAGATGGCGATCAGAAATAAGATGCCGATGCCAATCAGTATCAATCGCAGTGTTCCACTATCCATGTTCAAACGGCTGTCAGCTGTGCCGCCTCCTCTACATCAACGGTTACCAGACGTGACACCCCAGGCTCATGCATGGTGACGCCAGAGAGTTGGTTGGCGATCTCCATGGTGATCTTGTTGTGGGTGATAAAGATAAACTGCACTTTGTCCGACATCGCCTTCACCATCTGGCAAAAGCGCCCCACGTTGGCATCATCCAACGGCGCATCCACCTCGTCGAGCATGCAGAAGGGGGCCGGATTGAGCTGGAAGATGGCAAACACCATTGCCACCGCGGTGAGCGCCTTTTCCCCGCCTGAAAGCAGCTGAATGCTGGAGTTGCGCTTGCCCGGCGGGCGCGCCATTACGGTGACACCGGTATCGAGCAAATCTTCGCCGGTCAGCTCCAGATAGGCGTGGCCGCCACCGAACAAGCGTGGAAACAGCTCCTTGATGCCAGCATTGACCTTGTCGAAGGTCTCTTTGAAGCGGGTGCGGGTCTCACGGTCGATCTTACGGATAGCGCCCTCCAGGGTATCCAGGGCGCTGCTGATGTCGGCATGCTGCTCATCCAGGTAGGCGAGCCGCTCTGACTGCTCCTTGAACTCATCGATCGCGGCCAGATTGATCGCACCGAGTCGCTGGATGCGGTTGGCCAGCTTTTCCAGCCGCTCACGCCAGACGCCCTCAGCAGCCTCTTCCGGCATCTCTCGGAACAGCGCCTCGGCGGTTTGGTCGATCTCGCGCAGCTGCTCCTCCAGCGTTTTGCAGCGGATTAGTACCTCTTGGCGTTGCAGACGACCCTGATCAAGTTCGCTGCGGCGCGTCTGTACCACCTGCTCGATGCGCTGGCGCTGCTGCTCCAGTTCACGCAGCTCCTGGTCGACCCGTTCTAGGCTGGCACGCACCTCGCTCAGCTCCTTTTCCACCGCCAGCCGCTGTACCAGTTTCTCCTCCAGCGCCTCGCCCTGCTGCTCCAGCGGGGTTTCGGCTGCGGCCAGGGTGCCTCTGAGCTCCTCGCGGCGTTGTGCCAGGTGATCCAACTGTGAACTCATGCGCTGTAGATTCTGCTGTAGCGACTGTTGTGCGGTGCGCATCGACTGGATCTGCAGTGCGGCCTGGTGGCTCTGGGCGCGTTGCTGGTTAAGCCGGTCACGCAGCTGGGTCAGCGCCTCGCGCAACCGGTCGCGCTCCGCCACCAGTGACTCGCGGCGGTTGCCCAGGGTCTCGATCGACTCCAGTGCGCTGTGCAGCCGTTGCCGGGTCAGCTCCAGCTCTTCACGATCTGTCTCGATCTGCTGCAGGATCTCCTGCTGCTCGCGATGCAGTTGCTCGCGGCGCTGGTTGATGTGCTCGGCACGGGTACGCTTGCCGCTCAATGCCGAGGCGATCCCGGAGAGCGTGCGGTTAATCTCGTTAAAACCGGACTGCAGCTGTTCACGCTGCTGTTCGATCCGTTGCAGCTCGCTGCTGCCCTGTTCGCTCTGCTCGGCCAGCTCGGCTGCGTTTGCCTCCCCCTGCTCAAGCAATTGACTCAAGCGCCGCAGCTCCTCTTCCCGGGCCAGTACCCCGGCGCTTTCATCCTCCTCACGGGTGAGACGGATCCAGTTTGGTCCAAGCCAGGCCCCTTCCGGGGTGATCACTGATTCACCATTGCGCAGACCGCGACGCATCATCAAGGCGGTATCAAGATCCTCTGCCAGACGCACCCCGCCAAGCAGGTTCTGCAACGGCCAGGGAGAGCGGATGCGCCCCAGCAGGCTGTCGCCCGGCAGCTCCGGCGCATCGGGCGGTACCGGAGTCTGATCGAGCAGGCTCAAGGCACCCTGCTGCAGCCCCGCCAAAGCCTCTTTCAAATCGTCGAGGTTCTCCACACAGACTGCCTGCAGATGGAATCCCAATACGATCTCCACTGCCCGCTGCCAACGCGACTCTACCTCCAACTGCTCCGCGAGACGGGCCGCTCTGCTCAGATGACTCTGCTCCAGCCACTCGGAGAGCGCGTCACCCTGCTTGCCCAAGGCGGCCTGCTGCAACGCCTCGAGCGAGGCGCGCCGACCCTTGTCGCCCTGCAGTTGCGCGCGGACTTCGTCGAGCCGCTGTGCCAGCTGGCGATTGACGTCGCGCTGCTCGCTGATCTGCTGCATGGTCTGGTCCAGCTGCTCCTGTACCACCTCGGCGCGGGCCTGCTGCTCCTGCTGCTGCCGCTCAAAGTCAGCGATCTCCTGCTGCAGCGGCCCTTCATCGAGACCCGCCAGCTCCTCGTCGAAGCGTTGCAGTCGACGTGCCTGATCCCGCTCGCGCTGCTCCAGGTTGTTGATCCGAGTGCGCTCCACCTGGGCGCTCTGGGCCGGCTCCGCCGCCTGCTGGTTGAACGCCTCCCACTGCGACTGCCAAGCGTTCATCGCCTCCTCGGCAGTGGCCACGGCAAGTGCGGCCTCCTCTTCCAGCGCCTGCGCCTCCTCCAGCCGAGGCTCTTCCCGCAGCAGATTTTCGTTGAGCTCTTCGAGTCGCGACTGGTCCTGGGCCCGATGCGCCTCCGACTCTTGCCAGGTCTGCTCCACCTGCTCCAGATCCTGCTGCTGCTGACGACGCGCGTCACGGGCAAACTGGATCGACTGCTCCAGGCCGTTGATCTCGGCGCCGATGGCGTAGAAGCGCCCCTGTACCTCATTAAACAGGTCGTTCGCCTCGGTGTGCTGTTCACGGTGGGCCTCGATGCCCGCCTCCAGCCGGCGCTGCTCGGTGAGTGCCTGTTCAAGACGGTTCTCCATCTCGGCGATGGAGCGGTCGCGTTGCTGCAGCTCTTCATCGAGGCTGCGCCAGCGCAGTGCCAGCAGTTCTGCCTTGAGCTGGCGCTCTTCCGTCTTGTAGCTCTGATACTTCTCTGCGGTGGCCGCTTGGCGTTGCAGGTGTTGCAGCTGTTTCGCCACCTCGCCGCGCAGATCCTCCAGCCGCTCCAGGTTCTCCCGAGTATGGCGGATGCGGTTTTCGGTGTCGCGCCGCCGCTCCTTGTATTTGGAGATGCCGGCAGCCTCTTCGAGATAGACCCGCAGCTGCTCCGGGCGCGCCTCGATCAGTCGTGAGATCATGCCCTGTTCGATGATCGAGTAGCTGCGCGGCCCCAGGCCGGTGCCGAGGAACAGGTCGGTGATGTCGCGGCGACGACAGCGGGTGCCGTTGAGATAGTAGTTCGACTGGCCGTCCCGCGAGACCTGGCGCTTCACCGAGATCTGGTTGTATTGGGCATACTGCCCGCCGGCGCGGCCCTCGGCATTGTCGAACAACAACTCGATGGTGGCGGTGCCAACTGGCTTGCGGGAGCTGGAGCCGTTGAAGATCACATCCGCCATCGACTCGCCGCGCAGCATCTTGGCGGAGCTTTCGCCCATCACCCAACGCACCGCATCGATAACATTGGATTTGCCACAGCCATTGGGCCCGACAATGCCCACCAGGTTGCTTGGCATCGGCACGGTAGTCGGGTCGACAAATGATTTGAACCCGGCGAGTTTGATTTTCTCCAGTCGCATGGGCGGCTAAGATACACTAATCCCAGCCGCTGATACAGGCTTGCACAGCCTATCAGTCAGTCAATTCATTATTCATATCCAACTGTTTTTTATAGATATTTTCCCATTGCTTCTGACACAGGCCGGAGTTTCGTATAATCTCCGCCGATTCTTAACCGAGGCGACAAACCGAGATGCCGAGCCAACCGAGCAAACAGCTGGAAACCTTCGACAATCCGCAACCGGAGCGCGACTACACGATCCGCATCCGGGTGCCTGAATTTACCTGTCTCTGCCCCAAGACCGGTCAACCTGACTTTGCCGAGTTGACCCTTGAATATGTGGCCGACCAGCTCTGCGTGGAGCTGAAATCGCTGAAGATGTATGTCTGGTCGTTTCGTGATGAGGGGGCCTTCCACGAAGCCGTTACCAACCACATTTTGGAGGATCTGGTGAAAGCGACCCGGCCACGCTTTATGCGTCTGACCGCCGACTTCAACGTGCGCGGCGGCGTCTATACGACGGTGGTTGCGGAGCACAGGGCCGATGGCTGGGAGCCGCCGATTGCCGTTCAGCTCCCCTGAGATCGACGCCCCCTGCTACATTGGCATCGACCTTGGCACCTCCGGTTGCCGGGGCATTGCCATCGATGGCCAGCGTCGGATGGTGGCGGAGGCCGCGGTGGACCTGTCCTCTCCCTTACACCCTTTTGCAGCCGCAAGCGAACAGGATCCAGAGCTCTGGTGGCAGGCTAGCCTTGAGGTTCTGCGGATGCTGCGGAAGCGGCTCGACGAGCATAGCATCCGCTCCATCGCAGTGGATGGCACCTCCGCCACCCTGCTGCTCGCCGATCCGACGGGCCGGCCGCTCACCCCTGCGCTGATGTATAACGACAGCCGCAGCCGGGCGGAGCTTACCCGGATTGCGGCTGTCGCCCCGGCATCGAGCCCGGTGCATAGCGCTTCATCGAGCCTCGCTAAACTGCTGCATCTGCAGCGGAAGGTCGGCGATCAGCCCTTCCTCGCCCTGCATCAGGCCGACTGGATTCTTGGCCGGCTCTGCGGCCGATTTGGCGTCAGTGACGCCAACAACTGCCTGAAGCTGGGTTTCGATCCGCAGGCAAGGGAATGGCCGGAGTGGCTGGAGCGGTTAGATGTACCGTTCGATGCCCTGCCGCAGGTCCGTCAGCCGGGCGAGATTGCCGGACGACTCAGCGATGATACGGCTCAGGCCACCGGCATCCCTAGTTGTTGCCGCCTGGTCAGCGGCACCACCGACAGCAATGCCGCGACACTGGCCGCAGGTGCATCAGAGATCGGCGATGCGGTAACCTCACTCGGCAGCACCCTGGTATTAAAGATCCTCTCCGAGCGGCCGGTTTCTGCACCGGAGTATGGCGTCTACAGCCACCGGCTGGGGGATCATTGGCTGGTTGGCGGGGCCTCCAACAGCGGCGGCGCGGTCTGTGCCGCCCACTTCAGCCAGGAGCAGATGAGGCAGCTCAGCGAGGTGCTCGATTTCGCCCAGCCCACCGGGCTCGACTACTATCCGCTGCTCCAGCCTGGCGAGCGGTTTCCGTTCAACGACCCGGAGAAGCCAGCCCATCTCAGCCCTCGACCTGAGCAGGATCTGCGCTTCTTTCAGGGAATTCTGGAGGGCATCACCCGCATCGAGGTGGAGGGATATGCGCTGCTGCAGCGCCTGGGGGCTCCTCCACCAAAGCGGATCTTCTCGATCGGTGGTGGTGCCGCCAATCAACCCTGGCTGGCGTTTCGCGAGCAGCAGCTGGGGGTACCGGTGATTCGCTCTGCGCAGCAGCAGGCCGCCTATGGTACTGCCTTGCTGGCGCTACGGGGGGTAACAGGTTGATCATGGGAAGTTAGTCCCGCCAAAAACGCCAATAGCAACGAACTAGCCTCGCCAAAGTGATCCACTCCTCGCATATTTTGCGTCATTTGCGGATAAAATTTTGGATGATTATTAAGGAATCATGCGGTCCTGTGGATTGATTGGGCGTTTTGCCAAATTCTGGAGGGCCGCATCATCGCGGATTGATCTGGCACCCGTTCCCAATGTCAGATTGGCGCACCAGTCTTCTCCTACCACCATCGACTGAGGCGTACCCACGATTGTTGCAAAGAAGACTGACCAGTCGGTGGCGCCGGGCAGGATTGATTCGGCGGCGAACTCGGCCCGACCCTTAACTGATTCAGCAGCAATCCGGTTGCGCTCGCCCCAGCCGACCAAATAGTCCTCGCAAACAGGCTCTTCTGCCGCCGGTTTGCCAGCGAAAGCGATATCCATATCGATGTCGTCGTAGTGTTTCATGAGAGCGGCCTCAAACAGCATCGCTAGATCCTCATATTGGGTGTAGTAGCTATAGAGGTGGTTGGCGCCGTCATTCTGTAGTAAGGCACCGGCGTAGTCGGCCTCCATCTGCTGTTGTGTTTGGTCGGCGGTCTGTCCGTCATAGAGTACGCTGGCGATACCATCCAGCTCCTGTGACGCTAACGGCTGTTGGCGATAGAGACGATTGGAGAGCCAGTCGTTCTCAACACTGCGAATCGCCTCATAGACCGAGATGCTGGGATTGAGGCTGGCGATCCGGTCCGGCGGGGCGAAGTCGGCGGCGTGGGCCAGTTCATGGTAGAGCAGACGAGATAGTGGCAGTCTGATGTCGTTCAGGGTGCGCTCTTCTGTGCCATTCAGGTCATAGTTCTCGTAGGCATAGCTACTGCCGCTAACATAACGCCAGAGGTAGTCAAAATTCAGATCGGCGCCAAAATCAGTGCGATAGTCCTCCTGCTTGGAGATGTCGGCCTTCTCCGCATTGGTCAGCCACAGATAGGCCGGATCGAGATAGATCGCCGCGGTACTGGTGCGGTAGTGGGAGGGGCGGATGTCGCTGTCGATGACGATGGCGGTGACTGACCGAAACAGCTTCAGCGTCTCCACCGGGAGCAGCGCTAGCGCCGCCTCGAAACGCTGCCCCATCCACTGGTGCGAAACGAGAACCCGCTCCATGATGGTGGCGATATCGGGGTTGTCGCTCTGCTGACCGATCAGCGGCAGCTCGCTGAGCAGGCAGGATGAAAGGATCGTGTCGATATCCACACACCCCTTCAGTACCGAGCTGTAGCGGCCTGCTGTCTGGTAGGGGATGATGTCCGACAGGTCGCCACTGTTGGTGACCACCGCCTCGCCGCTGCTGCCGCCGCACCCGGCAGTCATCAGCACGATCATCGATATTGCTAAAGCGCTAATCCACATCCTTATTCTATTCATCCTGAGATTGCTTGCCTGAGGTTCACGACGAAATCATCTGGCAGTTTATCCCATAGGGTGGTTAATGATTGGTGACAAATCCGCACTCTTCGGTACGGCGTCACCACAGATGAGGATGATTACTCAAAAACCACCGCGAATCCCTTTAAAATGCCCTCTGGAGATCAACCGGAAACTGAGCTCAATGGGAAGATACCGCCCCCCTGCCCCGCCCAAATCCCCCTATATCACCTCTGATGGCCATCAGAGCCTGCTTGCCGAGGAGCAGGGGCTCTGGAAACGTCGGCGGGAGGTAGTGAAGGCGCTCTCTGCAGCGGCAGCGGAGGGGGACCGTTCGGAAAACGCAGAGTATATCTATCGCAAAAAGGAGTTGCGGGAGATCGATCGGCGCATCCGCTATCTACAGAAGCGTATCCCCGAGCTGAAGGTGGTCGAACAGCCCCCCAGCAACCGCCAGCAAGTCTTCTTTGCCGCTTGGGTGACCCTTGAAGATGAGCAGGGTGTGACGCATCGCTATCGGATTGTTGGCCCTGATGAGATCGACCATCAGGCCGACTATATCAGCATGGATTCACCACTGGCGCGGGGTCTGATGAAACGTTCGCTGGATGATGAGGTGGAGATCGCAGTGCCCGGCGGGATAACCGCTTACTGCATCATCGCTATCGAATACAGTTAGGGAGCCTCTGAACAAGTCTGGACGCAAGATACGAGTTTATGACTTGTTCAGAGGCGCCTTAGATCACCAGCATCTCAATAAACTGATCGACCGATGTTGTCTCCAGATCCCCAATATTGAGGCAGAGATTGTAGATTCCGCACGCCCGGCGTTCGGCAAAACGCAGCTTCAGTGCCTTCCAGAATTGGTTTTCAATCTCTGCAACCAGCCTCTGCCGCTGTTCACCGGAGGAGAACAGTTCATCCATCACCTGACTAGCGTAGGCCTGTTGGCGCTTGATCGGAGCGCCGCCCAAAAGTGCATCCTGAAAACCCCATTTAGGACAACTCAGCACCTGCGGAATGCCCTGTTCCCCCCGCTCTACCAGCATCGCCAACTGCAGGCCGCGACTGACTGCATCAGCCGCGGCCCACCCTTGCCGAGTGCTGTTGCTAGTGCTGTGCCGATCGACCTGCAGCGAGGCCCCGTCAGCCCAGGCCAGGGATAAGGCATCGACCACCTGGCGATGATCGAGACCAAGCATGGTCGCGCTGACCGCAGCTGTGGCCAGCTTCAGCAGGCAGACCGGATCTAGCCCCTGCTCACTGATGGGGTTGTCCTGCGCGAGTACACCTTGGATCTCCATCGCCTTGACTTGGCGATGAAGCAGGTCTTCAATTATTTTCGGTGCCTTGGCCACAGCCACGGCATTGCGACTCTGATAGTCGCCAAGGCTGAGAATCGGCCCAAGACAGGCAAGACTACCGCCGCCAGCGCAGATCTGTTCGTCACCCGCCCAATCCACCAGAAGAGCAATATCCCAGGCCGCTTTTACCGGGTCGAGTTCAAAGCGGGTGCCGGGCACTCGGGCAGCATGGG
Organism: endosymbiont of Ridgeia piscesae; assembly: GCF_001443665.1. Classification (NCBI taxonomy): domain Bacteria; kingdom Pseudomonadati; phylum Pseudomonadota; class Gammaproteobacteria; species endosymbiont of Ridgeia piscesae. The sequence continues at coordinate 28,130 of NZ_KQ557131.1, forward strand.
GTACCAAGGTGCCCGGCACCACCGGCCCCAGCAGTTTTGCCGCCTCAGGGTCTCGCGGTGCATTCAACGCCGCCGCCAGCCCCGCCATTAGACAGATACGGGCGTTATCCAGGGCACGGGCGGAGGTGATTTGATAGTGGCAAACATAATCGGCGATATCGACCAGCGGCTGATCTGCCTGCAGGCTTTGGGCTGAAGATGATGGCATTCATGCACTCCCTGTGTTCAGCGGCAAACTCGCATGCGCATACGCCGGACAGAAAAAAACCCGACCGACAGAGCCGGTCGGGTCGCTTTTTCCAGCCGGATCCCTATCAGTGATTGGCAGTGGTCAAACCGGCACTGACCCAATCCTGCATGCCACCACGGTACCATTTCAGTTTGTAGGCCGGGTAACCGAGACGAATCAGGGTCTTGATGTTGTTGCCAGACTGCGGACACCAGAGACCATTGCAGAAGAGCACCAGAGTCTTGGCATTGCGGAAGTCCCATTGGCCATTGCTCAGATGGGCACCAAACTGATCCTTCAAAATTGTAGCGAGCGTTTCTGCCTCAGCATCGACCGCGAAGGTGCCGGCCATGTCAACACTGATCAGGTTCCAGGGGATATTCACCGAACCGGGGATGGTGCCGCGGGCAAGCCACTCCGGGCTGCGAGAATCGACTACCAACACGGTCCTATCACCGCTACCGATCCGCTTAAGATAACCGAGCAGCTCCAGCTCTCCTATAGTCTCCACCCCCTGGGCGACCGTTATTGGCTGCACACAGAATGGTGGGCAATGACGGCCATTCTTAGCGTAGGTAGCTGGAATGACCGAATTTTTATCGCCGGTTCGCTCGATCTTGACTAGCTTAGTTTTGTGCTGAACCTCCACAGACTCCAGGCCGGCACTGATGTGGGTGCCCGAATCAGCCAGGGCGAGGCCCGAGAGAGTAAGCCCCAGGGCGAGTGTCACGAATGACTTGGCATGTTTCATTATGCATTTCCTCCTGCAGGAAGCCTGTTATCAATACTTCAGGTAAGACGGCATTTTCAGTTCCTTTTGGGAAACTGCCTGCTGATAACCCAGTTCACCTTGGCGTTTGGCCTTCTTGGCGAGTTTCGTTGCCTTGGCATAGTCACCCTTTTCGACCGCCTTCTTGGCCTTCTTCAACATTTTGCCGATGTCGCGCCACTCGCCCTCAACGCCGGCCGCTTTCTTGCGTGCCTTGTCAGCGGCTGCGATTGCCGCCTTGGCCTCGGCAGCCGTACCAGCCGCCATGTCACCTTGCGGGGCACTGGCTGTCGCACACCCTACCAGCGCGAGCAGTGCCGAGGCGAAGATTACTCTAGCGAAGATTTGCTTCTGCATCATCCCACTCCGATTTTTTTCTGTTGCTTGCTTTCGCATCTATCAAACCTCTAATCACTTACGTGCGCCGGGGCCATTTAGTGGCAGACCGTTGCTCATGTAGGTGAGGAAGTACTCCAGGTTGCGATACTGCTCACCCTGCGCCTTGAAGGGCTTGGCACGCACCTGCTTGTTACAACCGGTGAAACGACGGTGCAAAGTACCGACGGTGCCCCACTTGGAGCGATAGACCGGAAAGTGAGTGGTGTGACCCAATGCAGGGCTCAGCACATCGGAGCGGATGTTCATGCCGGCATTTTGGAGGTGGCAGTGGGCGCAAGAGAAGTTCAATTGACCTCGGCGAGTGTAGTAGAACTTCTTGCCCTTCTCATAGGCCTCAAGCGCCTTAGGATCATCCTTGGGGATCACTACATTGGTGACCTGCCCGCGAGACTCGTAGGCTATATAAGAAAGGATATCGTTGATCGGACCCTTCTTATACTTCAGCGGCTTCTCGCCGTTCGCCTTGCGGCACTCATTAAGCGCCAGAGCCAAGGTCATCACCATACCCTTCTTTTTATCCCAGTGCGGATAGTCGCCCTTGATGCCAGGACCTTTGGGAAAGCAGTCCTTATAGCCTTTTCCATTGGCAAAAGGGGTATTCCACATCTCTTCACCAGCATCGATGAAGGGTTCATATGGGGGAAACTCCTCGATCGCCTCCCAACTCTCGCGGCCTATCTTGTCGATGGCATAGACACCATTGACATACTCTTCAGTCGGCACGCCGGGGAAACGCCATTTGAAGTGGTTCTGAAACGCCTTCAGATCTTCTTCGGGGGTGGCCGCCTGCACAGAGAATGCGACACTAGCTGTAATCGCCAGCGCGGCCATCGTTTTTAACAGTTTGATCATAATCACTATTCCTCCGAACTGGGCCGCTTACAAAGACCAGATAAAATCGACGATCTTGTCGATCTCTGCAGCCGACAGGGCCTCATATTTGCCGAAAGCAGGCATCGGTGACTCTGGGTTCTTAGCTGTCGCATCCCAGATCTGGTCATGCAGATCCTTCTTGTTGGGGTAACGGGCCTTCATCGCCAGTAGCGGTGGACCGATATTGCCGGCAGCCTTACCGCCTTCGATCAGATGACAGGCAAGGCAGTTGCCTTTCTTGCGGGTGAAGGCAAGTTTTTTGCCCTCTTCCATTGCGCTGGCTGCGCCTGCAGCCATGGCTGGAGCCGTAACCAGGGATGCTGCCAACACAGCAGCGATACTGGCAATACCAACCACTTTTCTGCTTCTATCTAACATTATTTCCTCCAGGGAAAGGTGGAATCCAATGCGTCTCACCAATCTGATGCGGGATGTTTTTTCTGTTCGCACCATCAAAATGAAACGCCAACCTCTGCCTCTAGATGGGCACTTTTTATGGCTGCGCTAAATTCTCTTCTCTTCACTCAAAAGAAAACAGTGGAAGATATGTGAATCGGTACTAGGGTTTACCACAATAGCAACATGAAAAACCTCCGTAAATCCTTACGGAACAGCAAGTTATCAAGAAGTCTATTACCAGATTCTAAACAAGAAACGGTCTCATACAGGCAGGAGATAGGTGTGTTTTCTGCGCCAACACTCCACACCAATCGCTAGGTTTCAGTGGGGGATCAACGGCACTTCGCTACAACCGGCAGCGATCGAAAAAAATGGTTCACACTTGTCTATGAGGCTACCACCTAGTTCAGGAGAGTACCGATGGGGCCGATACCGGTTTCACAGATCATCTGGCAGACCCGCTATCGCCAATCGGGTGAGCAGACCATTGAGCAAAGTTGGCGCCGGCTAGCTCACGCCCTCGCCACGGTAGAGGCCGATAAAAAATCGCTCTGGCAACAGCGCTTCCTTCAGATACTCACTGGCTATCGTTTCCTGCCCGGCGGTCGAATCCTGGCAGGTGCTGGCAGCGTCACACCCAGCAATTTGTTCAATTGCTTTGTCATGGGAGAACTGGATGGCGACCTCGATCCGCTCTTCAATGCGCTTAAAGAGAGCGCCCTGACCCTGCAGCAGGAAGGTGGCATCGGCCTCGATTTTTCGACCCTGCCACCGGCAGGCCTTCGGCCCAGGCGCTCCACCCAATTTACGGCGGGTCCGGTTGCGCTACTGCAGCTATGGGATAGCATGAGCCAGGCCATCAGCGCCAACGCCCTGCGCCGCGGCGCAATGATGGGAGCCCTGCGCTGCGACCATCCTGACATCCGCACCTTTATCGAGGCCAAGTGCCAGCCTGGGGCGCTGCCCCATTTCAACCTATCAGTGCTGATCTCCGATGCCTTTATGCAAGCGATCGAACAAGATCGGAGCTGGCCGCTGCTGTTTCCGCTACAGGGGCTGAGTGAAACCGTTGCCGAGTCGCACCAGGAGTGGCTGGAGTGCAGCTGGCCCGGCAGCGAACGCCCCCAGCGCTGCGTCGTGATAGAGCGGCTGCCGGCACGACAACTCTGGCAGCAACTGCTGCACGCCAGCTATGAAAACGCCGAGCCCGGCGTGCTCTTCATCGACCGGATGCAGCAGGAGGACAATCTAGCCTGGTGCCAGCAGATTGTCGCCTGCAACCCCTGCGGTGAGATCCCCCTGCCCCATTACGGGGCCTGCAACCTGGGATCGATCAACCTCAGCCGCTGTGTCTTGCATCCCTTCAGCTCCGAGGCAGCGTTTGATTTCGAGGGGATTCAGCGCCTGAGCACCACTGCTGTCCGGTTACTCGATAACGTGATCGATCTGTCAGCCTACCCCCTGCCGCAACAACGTCAGCAGGCCCGCGCCAGCCGCCGCATCGGCCTTGGCATCACCGGCCTGGCTAATGCCCTGATCATGCTCGGGCTCGACTATCGCAGCGAGGCGGCTCGGGCGATGGCCAGCCGCGTTATGCAGACCATCTGTCACAGCGCCTATCTTGCTTCGACCAAACTGGCGGCAGAGCGGGGTGCGTTCCCTCTGTTCGAGCTCGACGCCTATCTCGCCTCCCCCTTTATCCGCCGCCTGCCGGCAGAGGTCCGCGACGCCATCGCCCGCCAGGGGATCCGCAACAGCCACCTTACGGCCATCGCCCCAGCCGGCAGTATTAGTCTGCTAGCGGGTAACACATCCAGCGGCATCGAACCAATTTTTGCGCTGACCCAAAGACGTTTGATCCGCGGTGCGGATGGCCGGCAAGCGTGGCACAAATTACAGGATTATGCGGCTCAGCAATGGCAAAAGCAGCAAGGTGGGCAGCCCTTGCCATGTCAGTTTGCCACTGCCGATGAGATCACCCCTAACGCACAGCTGGCGATGCAGGCTGCCCTGCAGCCCCATGTGGATCAAGCGATTTCAAAAACGATCAACCTGCCGGAGAAGCTCAATTTCGATGATTTTGCCTCGATCTATGAAGAGGCATGGCGGTTGGGGCTAAAGGGCTGCACCTGTTATCGTCCAAACCGCCTGCGAGGGCAGATCCTGAAGCCACAACACACTACCCTGCCCCGCTGCTGCAATGAAGGCGGCACAGCTGCCAGCTAGCCTCTCTCTCCCCCGTTCCACCTCTGACCTTTCCAACAGGATACGGCTGCGTGCTGGCCGATCGCTGTTATAATTGCCGCCCAAACCGGCTAACAGGAGAGGCCCGTGCCCAAGGCAAGCGAATTGAAAAAAGGTGCCATCGTAGAGATCAACGGTGCACCCCATGCGGTGCGTCAGGTGGAGGCGAAGAGCCCTTCTTCCCGTGGTGCCTCAACCCTCTATAAGATCCGCTTCACTAACCTACAGACCGGACAGAAGCTGGATGAGTCATTGAGAGGGGACAACTTCTTCAAGGAGGCGGACTGCATCCGCAAACCGGTGCAGTTCTCCTACAAAGATGGTGAGACTTTCATCTTCATGGATCTGGAGGACTACAGTCAGCATGGTCTCAACCCCGAAGAGCTGGAGGGACAGGCTGGCTATCTCTACGAGGGTCTGGAGGGTATCACCGCGCTGCTGGTGGATGGCAAGCTGCTTGGTATCGAGCTGCCCCAATCGGTGACCCTGGAGATCGTCGACACCGCTCCCGGCATCAAGGGCGCCACCGCCACCGGCCGTACCAAACCGGCGACCCTCTCCACTGGGCTGGAGGTTCAGGTGCCCGAGTATCTAGAGCCGGGCGAGCGTATCAAGGTCAACACCACCGCCGGAAAGTTCATCTCCCGGGCTTGATTGGCAGTAACGTGATCCGCCGCGGAATGACTTCAACGCGGCGAGAGTCGATAGACCCGTTCCAACAGATGTTGCAGCCCCTTCTGGCGGAACCTCGGACTCTCATCGATAGTGTCGATCATATATAAAGTTTCGACAGCAAACCGCTCCCCATAGAGTGCTTCCACCTCCTCTGGATGCACCGCGAACGGCGGCCCGTCCATGAGGGCCTGGTCATACTCCAGAGCCACCAACAGGATCTCCATACCTTGAGGCATCAACGCGTTGAGATGGGCAGCATAGACCGACCGCATCTCCGCCGGCAAAGCGACTAGCGAGGCCCGGTCGAAGACCGCCGCACACCCCTCCAGCATCGCCGCCGACAGCGCAAAAAAGTCACCGCAGAGGATGGTGATGCCATCGCACTCCCATCGTTCAAAGGGAGCCAGTTGCGAGACTTCCGGGGTCAGCCCGTTCTCCTCAAAAAATGCCGCGACGGCGAGACGGCTGATCTCCACCCCCAATACCGAATGTCCCTGGGCCCGCAACCAGAGCAGATCACGACTCTTGCCGCAGAGCGGCACAAACACCTGCGCCCCCTGCTCCAGTCCAAGCTGCGGCCAGAACGCCTGCAGATGGCTATTGATCTCGGTCTGGTGAAAACCGATCTGCTGCTGCTCCCAGCGGGCGAGCCAGAATGCTGCATCCATTAATGCCTCCAAAATATGTGGTGTGAGTGGGTCAGCCCTCGCGAGTCCCCTGTTGCAGGGCTACCCCGTCAGGAATATGCAGCGTCGAGGTGGGAAAGGCCGCTTCCGCCCCCTGGGATTCAATGATATCCAGTACCTTGAGCAGCACATCCTCTTTTACCTCATGGAAATGGACCCAATCAGTGGTTTTGGTGAAGGTGTAGATAAAAAAGTCGAGGGATGAGGGGGCAAATTCGTTGAAGTTGACGATCAGGGTCTGGTCGCTGGCGATCTCCGGATGGGCGCGTAGCATCGCCTTTATCTCCTGGATAATCACTCGCATCTTGCCCGCATCGGCGTAGCGGATACCGACTGTCTCATAGATCCGCCGGTAGCTCATACGGGAGGGGTTTTCCACTGCGATCGAGGCGAACACTGAGTTGGGCACGTAGAGCGGGCGCTTGTCGAAGGTGCGGATTTGGGTCAGACGCCAACCGATCTTCTCCACTGTGCCCTCGATCTTCCGATCGGGGGAGCGGATCCAGTCACCGCGGCTGAAAGGGCGATCCAGATAGATCATCATACCGCCGAAGAAATTGGCGAGCAGATCCTTGGCGGCGAAACCCACCGCGATGCCGCCGATGCCGCCGAAAGCGAGCACCCCGGAGACGGAGAAACCGAGAGTCTGCAGCATGACCAGTGCGGCGGTGATCCATACCGAAGCGCGCAGCAGGCGCACAACCGCCTCTATCACCGTGTGGTCCACCTCCCTGCCCTCAGCTTCGCGGTGCTCTACATAGCGGTACTCCACCTGCTGCAGAAAGTTCACTAGAAACCAGGCTAGGCAGAAGATTACACCGATGTTGCGCAGGGGCTCGGCAAGCTCGAACAGAGTGGCACCGGTCTCCTCCCGCACCACATAGGCGGCGAAGGTGATGCCGAGGGTCCAGATCAACATCCCCAGCGGCTTGCGCATGGCATGCAACAGGGCGTCATCCCAGGGGTTACGGGTCCGCTCCAGGGTTCTGGCCATGCGGTTCAACAGACGGCGTTGAACCAGGTCTAGCACCAAGGCAGCGAAGATCACCAGAAAGACCTGGACCACCCAACCCTTCTGGCTGCTCCAAGCGGCGATTTCCGTCAACGATTCCATCAGTTTACCTCGGTAGCGGTTTCAACGATGCCTGAGATTGTTATGATCGAATCATCCCAGTCAACCGTTTCGTTCACATAGGATCCAGCGAAAAATGTTCATTGAGTTGATATCGATCCATGCAATGACTGCTGCTTGCCAGTAGCATCCAGCATATCGGACTGGGAACCTTCTTGAGAACCGGAAGTTGAGCTACTCGATCAACAACCGTCACTTTCTACTGCGCCGTCTGCACTCGCTGTTTGGCGTGGCGCCGCTCGGTTTTTTCCTGATGTTCCATCTGTGGGAGAACTCCCAGTCGCGCTTCGGCGCGGAACACTACAACGAGAAGGTAGTGGGGTTCCTGCAGGGGATGAACTACCTGCCGTTTATCGAGATCGGGCTGATCACCCTGCCCCTGCTGTTTCACTCTCTCTACGGCTTGTTGATCACCAGCGAGATGCGACCCCAGCCACAGCGTTATCCGCTGCTGCACAACCGGCTCTATCTGCTGCAGCGCATCTCCGGCATCGGCATCCTGCTGTTTCTGCTGCTGCATTTGGGCGGCACCCGCTTTCAGACCCTTGTGAACCCGAGCCTGAGCGCCGATCTGTTCGGGCATCTGCAGGCGCTGCTGCTACAGCCTTGGATTTTATGGCTCTATATTATTGGCCTGCTGCTTTCGGTGTTTCATCTGGCCAACGGCCTCTGGGGTTTCTGCATTACCTGGGGTATCACCACCTCGCCAGTGGCCCAACGGCGTGCCTTTATCCTCTTCATGGGAGTTGGCCTGCTGCTTGCCGCTATCGGCCTGCACGGCATCTGGGGGTTTATCCATCCGGCGGTCAGCCTATGAGAGCGCAGCGCAGGGTGATCGTAGTGGGCGGTGGCCTGGGTGGACTCTGGGCGGCTCTGACCTTGGCGGAGCGCGGCGTGCAGGTCGATCTCTTCTCCCTGTTCGAGGTAAAGCGCTCCCACTCCGCCTGTGCCCAGGGGGGGATCAACGCGGTGCTCGACAGCAAGGGCGAACATGATTCGATCGAGCAGCACATCCTCGACACCATCAAGGGCGGTGCCTATCTGGCCAATCAGCCGCCTATCAAGAGCCTCTGCGAGGCGGCCCCCGGCCTGATCCGCACCTTCGAGCGCATGGGGGTGACCTTCTCCCGTACCCCGGAGGGGCTGATGGATCTACGCCTGTTTGGCGGAGTGAAGAAACGCCGCACCTGCTTCGCCGGCGCCAGCACCGGCCAGCAGCTACTCTACGGGGTCGACGAGCAGGTACGCGCCCAGGAAGTAGCTGGCCGCATCCGCAAGCACGAGTGGTGGGAGTTCCTCTCCCTGGTAAAAGACACTGATGGCAACTGCCGCGGCATCGTCGCCATGGACCTGCGCAGTCTGGATGTGGTCAGCTTCCGTGCCGATGCGGTGATCCTTGCCACCGGCGGGCTGGGACTGATCTATGGCCGCTCCACCAACTCCACCAACTCCACCGGGGCGGCAGCGAGCCGTGTCTATCAGCAGGGGGCGCACTTCGCCAACGGTGAGTTCATCCAGTTCCACCCCACCACCATGCTGGGCGAGGACAAGACCCGTCTGATGAGTGAGGCGGCCCGCGGCGAAGGAGGACGGATCTGGGTACCCAAAGATCAGCACGATAAGCGCATGCCAAACGACATCCCCGAGTCGGCCCGCTGGTACTTCCTGGAGGAGTGGTACCCGAGCTACGGCAACACCGTGCCGCGGGATGTGGCCTCCCGGGCGATCTGGAAGCTGGTGCGAGAACTAGGCTACGGCATCGGCGGTGAGGACGCAGTCTATCTCGACCTGACCCATCTCGAACCCGACTTCATCGAGACCCGGCTCGGCGCAATTCTCGACATCTACCGCAAGTTCCAGGGAGTCGATCCGGTCAAAGAGCCGATGAAGATCTTCCCTGGCATTCACTACTCAATGGGCGGCCTCTGGATCGATTTCGAAACAGATACGACCAGCGGCGGCATATGCTGGGACAGCCCGCGGAACCATGCCACCAACATCCCCGGCCTCTACGCCTGTGGCGAGTGCGACTACGGCTACCATGGCGCCAACCGACTCGGCGCCAACTCGCTGCTCTCCGCCTCCTACAGTGGCCAGGTGGCCGGCGAGGCGGTAGCCAGCTATCTGCAGGGTATTGAATCGGGATGCGATGCCGTCGATGAGGCCCACTACAGCGCAGAGCAACAGCGGCAGACTGAGATCAACCAGCGGCTGATGCGGGCCAATGGCCCAGAAAACCCCTACGCCCTGCACCGGGAGCTAGGCATGATCATGGCCACCCATGTCAACGTGGTGCGCGACAATCCCGGCCTCGACCAGGCAGCCGAGGCGCTACAGAAACTTGAGGCGCGTTTCTGGAAGCTCTGCCTTGGTGAGCGCAGCGGCTGGGCCAACCAGAGCCTGGTCTACGCTCGCCAGGTGCACGACATGATCGTACTCGGGCGGGTCATCACTGCTGGCGCCCGGGCCCGTGACGAGTCCCGCGGCTCCCACTACAAGCCGGCCTTCAACCTTGAGATTCCGCAGGGCAAGTTCCCCGGCGACCCGGAGTTTGAAGCCTATCGCAAGGCCTGGAAAGAGAACAACGACAACTGGCTCAAGACCACCATTGCCGAGCACAACAGTGCGGGGCCGCGCATCAGCTATGAGGCGGTGGATCTCAGCATCATCGCCCCAGAAGAGCCGAGGGACTATCGATGAAAGCCCCCATTCGGTTGCAGATCGAACGTCGCGACAACCCGCAGTCGGCGCCCTACTGGCAGGGATTTGAGATCCCCTGGCGGCCGGGGCACAACCTGGTCTCAGTGCTGATGGTGATCCGCGAAAACCCGGTCACCACCGATGGCCAACTGGTGGAGCCGGTAGTCTGGGAGCACAACTGCATGGAGGAGGTGTGCGGTGCCTGCAGCATGCTGATCAACGGCACGCCGCGCCAGGCCTGTTCCGCCCTGGTGGATGAGCTGGAACAGCCGATCCGGCTACAGCCATTGAGCAAGTTTCCTGTGGTGCGGGATCTGCTGGTGGATCGCAGCCGCATCTTCGACAGCCTCAAACAGGTCAAGGCCTGGGTGCCCCTGGATGGCCCCTACGACATCCACGAACGGGCCCCGCGCATCTCGCCCCAGCAGTGGCTCAACAGCTACGCCTACAGCCGCTGCATGAGCTGCGGCTGCTGCCTGGAGGCCTGCCCCCAGTATGGCGAACAGAGTGCCTTCCTCGGCCCTGCTGCACTGGTTCAAGTTCAGCACAAAAACCGCCACCCCACCGGGCGCTACAGCAAAACCGAACGGCTGCATGTGATCATGGGCGACGGGGGCCTGAGCGACTGTGGCAACGCCCAGGTCTGTATCTCAGTTTGCCCCAAGCGGATACCTATCACCACCGCCATCGGCGAGCTGGGACGGGATCTCTCAAGACAATTGCTGATCGACCTGTTGGGGAAAGGCTGAGCTGCGCTATCCCGATCCCTCAGGCTGCCAGCCTGAAAAATCAGCCCCTCCGCCGCCGGGATTGCACTCCCGGTAGCAATAGCAGCAGCAACCCAAACAGCGGGCCGATGCTGCCGCCGCCACCGCTCTCGCCACCACTGCTTGTCGCTTGCGTACTGGTGCCTTCCTCGGCCACTGCCAGCCCCACCGGGTCGCGGATCACACCTACGGCTGGATCCCGGTCCCAGCCATCGTTGTCAGTTAGCTCGAGGGTGAGGGTGCGTGAGGCATGGTCGATGGTGGCGTATGGGTAGTCCTGCCACTGATTATTGGTGTCGAGCTTTCGCACCACCGCATCAGCGGGCAGGTCGACCCCTTCAGGAAAGCTGAACACCACCCTAGCGCTGCCATTGGGGGCCTCGACGCTGAAGTCGAAGATGCCCAGCGGGAAGCGATGCCGGTTATCTTCGACGCCCTGTTCCTCATTGAGGATCGGCAGACCAGTTTCCCCACTGCTGTGCGCGATCAGGCGCTGCCCGTCACTCGATGCGATTGTGATCGCCTGCCCCTGCAGCGCTGGCAGGCCCAGCCTCTCAGCCGTCGGTGCGGGGATCCGAAAAGCGAGGCTGGTCGAATCCTGGGAGGCCTCCAAGCCGACCTCCAAAGCATCGATGATGCCGTCGCCGTCTCGGTCACTAGGATGTTCAGGATCGCCCAACTCCTGGGCATCTGGCACCCCATCCGCGTCGGAATCAGCATTCTCAGCGGCAGGATCGAGCCCCTGCTGCTGCGCCTGCTCATCACTCAGGCCATCGCCGTTGGCATCCGCTATCTCTGCCGAATTGACGGTAATCTTCAGATCCAATGTGTTGCTGGCGCCAGCAGTGTCGCTCACCCTGACCTGCAGGGTCTCGCTACCGACCTGGCTGGCAGTGAAGCTCATCTGGTTGGCATCAAATTCGACCTTACCAAGACTACTCTCGGTGATGGTGAAGCTGTGTTCATCATCCAGATCAGCATCCCGCACGACAAAGCGGATCCGGCGGCTCTCACCCTGTTTCAGCACCAGGCCGTTGATGCCTCGTTGCAGCAACGGCCTGTCATTCACGGCCTTGATGCTGATTTTGACCGTAGCCACAGCACTCTCCAGCCTGCCATCGCTGACCTTAAAGCTGAAGCTGTCGCGGCCATTCAGATTGGTCTTCGGCGTGTAGCTGAACTCACCGCTGCTGCTGTCGAGTCGCAGACTGCCCTTGGTGGGTTGACTCATCAGCCTGTAGCTGAGCGCATCCCCATCGGCATCGCTGGCTACCAAGGTGCCCTGAATCGCACCATCTTCATCTATTTCAAGCGATGCGGCTGAGGCAAGTGGGGCATCGTTGATCGAGTTGATATGGATCTCAACCTGGGCGATCTCGGAATCGAACTGCCCATCACTAACCTTGAAGCTGAAGCTGTCATCGCCATTGGCATGCGCTGCCGGAGTATAGCTGAACTCGCCGGTGGCGCCATCGAGGCTCAGCGCCCCTTTGGCAGGTTCGGCGACAAGAGTGTAGAGGAGCCTGTCTCCATCGGCGTCGCTGGCCTGCAGTCTGCCACTGGCCACACCATCCTCAACGAGATTCAACCTGGTGCCGCTCACTGTCGGGCGGTCGTTGATCGATCGAATATCGATGCGGACAATCGCGGGGCTGGAGTCCAGCATGCCGTCATTCACCTTGAAGCTAAAGCTGTCCGAAGCATGCAGGTTAGGCGACGGTGTGAAGGTGAATGCACCGCTCTGCTCATCCAGCGCAAGGCTGCCCGTGCTGGGTGGCGTCAGGATGATAAAGCGCAGTGGATCTCCGTCGGGATCACTGGCGATCAGCGTGCCCACTAGCGGTCTGTCCTCATCGGTAGTCAAGCTGGCGCTAGTGGCTCTCGGCGTATCGTTTTCGATACCGATCAGGATCCGGATGGTGATGCTGTCGACTGCCCCATTGGGGTCGATCACGCGCACTTGAAGCTCATCCGTGCCATTCACATCCGGATTGGGCGTATAGCGCACCAGGCCACTCGCATCGATAGTGGCGCTTCCCTGCCCAGGCGGGGTCTGAATCGACCAGCTCAGCGTGTCACCATCCACGTCGCTGGCACTCAAAGCCAGGCTCAGCGGAGTATCTTCAGCGGTTGCAATGGTGGTCTGTTCACCCAGAGTGATCTGTGGCGCATCGTTCACCGGGTTGATGGTGATGGCAATCTCGGCAGGCTCAGATTCCACCTCGCCATCGCTTACCACAAACGCGAAGCTATCACTGCCATGGGCATCAGCTGTCGGGGTGTAGGTGAAGGCGCCGGTTTCGGCAACCAAAGTCACACTACCCAGGGTGGGCTGGCGGCTGATGCGGTAGCTCAGCGCCTCGCTGTCGATATCCGCTCCGCTCAGGGTGCCACTGGCCGGCTGGTCTTCGTCGGTGGTGAGGCTGGCGCCGCTGACAGTGGGGGCATCATTGACTGCGGTAATGGTGACATCGATGGTGATGCGGTCGCTCAAGCTGCCGTCACTCACCTCGACCACGAACTGGGCGGTCCCACTGGCATCAGCCGCGGGGGTATAGCTCACCAGACCATCAGCATCGACACTGGCGCTACCCTGCTCTGGCGGGGTTGGGAGCGACCAGCTCAGCGCATCACCATCCACATCCGTGGCGCTCAGATTCAGGCTTGCTGGGGTATCCTCGCTGGCGGCCATGTTGAGCTGCTCACCCTGAACGATCTGCGGCGCATCGTTCACCGGGCTGATGGTGATGGCAATCTCGGCAGGCTCAGATTCCACCTCGCCATCGCTTACCACAAACGCGAAGCTATCACTGCCATGGGCATCAGCTGTCGGGGTGTAGGTGAAGACGCCGGTTTCGGCAACCAAAGTCACACTACCCAGGGTGGGCTGGCGGCTGATGCGGTAGCTCAGCGCCTCGCTGTCGATATCCGCCCCGCTCAGGGTGCCACTGGCCGGCTGGTCTTCGTCGGTGGTGAGGCTGGCGCCGCTGACAGTGGGGGCATCGTTGACTGCGGTAATGGTGACATCGATGGTGATGCGGTCGCTCAAGCTGCCGTCACTCACCTCGACCACGAACTGGGCGGTCCCGCTAGCATCAGCCACGGGAGTATAGCTCACCAGACCATCAGCATCGACACTGGCGCTACCCTGCTCTGGCGGGGTCTGAATCGACCAGCTCAGCACATCACCGTCCACATCCGTGGCGCTCAGATTCAGGCTTGCCGGGGTATCCTCGCTGGCGGCCATGTTGAGCTGCTCACCCTGAACGATCTGCGGCGCATCGTTCACCGAGGTGATGGTGAGGCTGACAGTGGCGATGCCGGACTCCTTCTCGCCGTCGTCGGCCTTGAAGGTGAAGCTGTCGCTGCCGTGCTCATTGAGCGCCGGGGTGTAGATGAAGGCGCCAGTGCTGGGATTCAGCTCCAGGGTTCCCATGCTCGGTGCAGTGAGCAGATGGTAGTTGAGCTGCTCATTGTCGACATCCTCCACATCGAGGCTGGCGCTGACAGGCTGGTCCTCATCGGTAGTCACGCTGCTGTTGCGCGCCACCGGGGGATCATTGAACGGGATGATGGTGAGCGCGGCGCTGGCGCTGACGCCCCCTGAAGCTGCCGTCAGGGTGAACTCACCGACCGTTTCAGCGTAGAAGTAGCCGCTTTGGTTGAGCGTGCCGCCGCCGGTCAATGACCAGCTATAGGTCTCCGTGATCGGGTCACCATACTGATCTGTGCCTTGGGCATCGAACTGGCGGGTGCCCCCCACCTCGACCAGCAGTGTGGTCGGGGTTAGGCTCAGAGTGGCCAGTGTCGGCGCGTCACCAGTGGTGACCGCCAACATGGCTTCCGTGCTCTCATTGCCCCAAGCGTCGTAGCTGATAACCCAGTAGTCGTAGAGCGTAGCCGGGCTGAGTGCCTGGTCCAGATAGCTGGTCTCCTGAATATCCGCAATCTCTATCGCGTCGCGAAAGATACGGTAGCCGGCCACCCCGGTGTTGTCTGTGGAGGCATCCCAACTCAGCTGGATGCGATCCGACTTGATCGGGGTCGCGCTAAGATTCGCCGGTTCACTGGGCGGATCGACATCCTCCTCCTCCGCCACCTCGATGGTAAGGGTGGCGCTGTCAGTGGCGCCCTGGTCATCGGTGACGGTGAGGGTCGCGCTGTAGAGGCCGGGGGTCTCGAAGATGTGGAGCGGATCTGCATCACTGGAGCTGTTGCCGTCACCGAAGTTCCACAGATAGCTCTCGATGGTGCCATCGGTGTCGATGGAGCCGCTGCTGCTGAAGCCCACATCCATCGGGATGGCACCAAGCGTGCGGCTGGCTGAGATTTGCGCCTGCGGGCGTCGGTTGGCGTAGACCAGCATCAGGTCGTCGAAGCGCAGCGTGCTGGTCTGGTTCAGGTCGGATTTCCTGTCGCTGTAGGCACCGACGATCAGGCTGTGCTCGCCCACCGCCAGGTTACCTAGGTTGATCTCGACGCTGTGCCACTGATCGGTCTGCGCATTGTCACCCGCCTGCTGTTGGGTGAGAAAATCATCACTGCCCAGACCGACCAGTTCACCGTCGAGGTTCAGCATCAGCTGAACCAGCTCATTCCCCGCATAGAAGGGGCTCTGACTCAGCTTGTAGCGGAATGAGAGGATCAGCTCAGTGGGTACGTCGAGGCTGAAGCTGCGCTGCCAGCCACCCGACATGTCCTGGATAGTGGCATTGTCCATTCCCCCCAGGATCACCTCCAGAGCACCGCCACTGGTGCCGCCGGCAGGCTGCCAGACGCCGGCAGCATAGACCGGCTGGCTGGTGCCTCGGAAGCTGTCGTCCTGATAGACGAAGCCGTCGTTACCGCTATCGAAGCGCGCCTCCAACAGGGTCGATTCCGGGTCACTGAGCTTGATCGAGAGTTCGCGTCTAGCACTGTTACCATTGGCATCCATCACCTCGATGGTAAAGGGGTAGAGGCCATCGTCGATGGGCAGGCCGCTGATGACACCATCGGCCAGCAGCAGACCGGGCGGCAGCGCACCATCCACCAGATGCCAGCTGTAGGGCTTGGCACCACCGTAGGCGCTCAGGCTGGCACTGTAGTTCTCCAGCACGTTGCCGTCTGGCAGGCTGCTGCTGGTGAGCAGGACCGCGCCGGGGATGATCGGCAGCCGCTCGACGATGCGCCGCTGAATCTCGCGGATATCACCCATCACCGCGCCATCCGGCGCCATGATCAGATCCTCGATCTCAGCAATCTCCTCATGCGTATAGGGATTGCTGATAATCGAGCTTTCGTAGCTACTGTCTTTGAAGGCTTCATGGATGTAGGGATCATCGATGCTGAACGGGATAAACGGCCCATAGTTGCTCGGACCGGCGGTGATCCAGATCAGGCGATGGTTCGGCACTGTCATGCTGCCCCAGATCGAGGTCGGATTGTGCATGTGCCAAATGTGGGCGAGATCGCGCACCTCAAACAGATTCGGATCACCTCGACTCCAGTTATCCATGTTGTTGACTTCGCTCCAGAAGCCTATCTCCTTAAACCCCACCAGGTAGAAGGGGTCATCCGGACCCAACTCATTGATACCGTTGCTGCGGATGTAGGCGGTGCGCATCCCGCCATTGCGGGAAGGCCCGGTCTGCAATACCGTGTTGGGGATCGCCTCCGGTGCGATCAGCTCCGCCATCTCCTCGAAGTCAGAACCCAGGGCAGCGGCATGCTCACGCACCTCACGGTCATCCGGGCCGCCGGTGCCACCGGCATTCTGGGTGTTCCAGGTGAGGCCAGCATCGTTCAGGCAGGAGTGGAACTGCCTCGGCCCGTCCTCGGGAGGCCCGATACAGATGAAGCCGTGTTCGTAGGTGTAGGGTCCAAACTGGCTGCCACGAGCCGGGCTGCCCGGCGGCATGTAGACAATGGTGTTGGGCTGCCCTCCCTGGGCGGCCTTGACGATGACCGGGGTGGAACTGTCGGTATAGGTCACTCCAGGGCCCAGAGGGCCGGTCATCGCCGCCATGGTGGTTGCATGACTCTCAATCGAAATACTCAAGAGAACCGCTGCGAAAAGAATCGGGGCAAAAATCTGCCGCTGAAAAGTGCCCCATGCCATGGTCGATCACCCTGTTAATCGTTGATTTTTTCTTCCTCTTTATATGCGAATTAAAATTACTTCTTCCGAAAAACTGATCAACCAGGATGATTTGGCGCCGTGATAAGGCTCACGCTTAGCAGATAAATGGCATATTTGTTGCTGAAATCTTCGGCCGTCATCTGGCATACTGTATGCCCGTTTAGAAAAACACAGACCTTTTTTCGCCCCACCTGCCACGTCTCCATCTGCGCAACGAGCTGCTGAAGAGGCTCCTGAGCACTACACAGCAGGGTCGGGCCGGTTGCCCTCCCCAGGAGACGACTCGTCCCACACTCCTGCAGCCCAGCAAAAGAGCCTGTTGTAAAACATCTTCTGTGGTGTGAGCGATACCATTTCGACTATCATCAGTGACAGAAAACGCCCCCCAGAGAACGGCCGGGGCGGAAGTCGAACAGGTGAGACCAGTCAGTGACGCATCTTGGCTCAGGAGCCACCATCGATAACAGCAAACCACTCTACCTCTGTCTGATTAGTGTGCATGGCTTGATCCGGGGCGAGGACCTGGAACTGGGCCGTGATGCCGATACCGGCGGTCAGACCAAATATGTGGTTGAACTGGCCAAGGCGCTGGCCAATCAACCTGCTGTCGGCAGGGTCGACCTGCTCACACGCCTGGTCGACGATCCGGACGTGAACCAGGATTATGCGCAGCCACTGGAGGATCTGGGCAACGGCGCACGCATCGTTCGCATCGAGGCAGGGCCTCGGGGTTATCTCCCAAAAGAGGCGCTTTGGGAACATCTCGACAGCTTCATCGACAACACCACCAGGCTGTTCGATGAACAACAGCAGCTGCCCGACCTGTTGCACAGCCACTATGCGGATGCAGGCTATATCGGCAGTCGCCTCTCACACATCCTCGGCCTGCCGCTGATCCACACCGGCCACTCACTGGGCCGGGTCAAGCGCCGCCGCCTGCTCGCCAGCGGCATCAGCGCCACCGAGGTGGAGGAGCGCTACCGGATGTCGCGGCGCATCGAAGCAGAGGAGATGACCCTGGCCTCCGCCGAGCGGGTCATCACTAGCACCCATCAGGAGATCGAGGAGCAGTACGAGCTCTACGACCACTACCAACCCGAACAGATGGTGGTGATTCCACCCGGCACCGACCTGACCCGCTTCCATCCACCCCAGGGTGGTGAGTGGCAAACCCATATCGCCGCCGAGCTGGGGCGCTTCCTGCGCGAACCCGAACGCCCCATCATCCTTGCCCTGTCGCGCCCCGATCCACGTAAAAACATCGCCGCCCTGCTCACCGCCTACGGCGAGGACGAAGAGTTGCAGGAGATGGCAAACCTGGTGGTGGTGGTGGGTAACCGGGACGATATTGCCGAGCTGGATGGTGGTGCCCAGGAGGTGTTGGGTGAGCTATTGCAGCTGGTCGACCGTTTCGACCTGTATGGCAAGGTTGCCTACCCCAAACACCACACAGCGGATGACGTGCCGCTGATCTATCGGTTGGCAGCGCTCTCCAACGGCGTGTTCGTCAATCCAGCGCTGACCGAGCCCTTCGGTCTAACCCTGATCGAGGCGGCGGCCAGCGGCCTGCCGATCGTCGCCACTGAGGATGGCGGCCCCCGCGACATCACCGCCAACTGTCAGAATGGCCTGCTGATTGACCCCCTCGACCCGGAAGATATCGCCCTCGCCCTGAAGAGCGTGCTGCTCGACTGGGAGCAGTGGCAGCAGCGTTCGGTTCTCGGCCTGCAGGGGGTGCGTGAACACTACGTCTGGAATGCCCATGCGCAGCGCTATCTGGAGATGGTGCTGCCGGTCGTGGCGAAGACGGCCCCACCGCTGGTGCGCACTGCACGCGGTCGGCGTCCCATGCTTTATCACGACCGGGCGATCTTTACCGACCTCGATCAAAATCTGCTGGGTGATAAGAAATCACTGGCGGAGCTGGTCAGCCTGCTACGAAAAAATCGTAAGTGCGTCTCCTTCGGTATCGCCACCGGACGCCGCCTCGACTCGGCCCTGAAGATGATGAAAAAGTACCACATCCCGGAGCCAGACGTGCTGATCACCAGCGGCGGCAGCGCCATCCACTATGCGCCGAAATTGACCGAGGACACGGCTTGGACTCGCCACATTGAAAAACAGTGGACCCCGCAACTCGTGCGCCGGGTGTTAAATGCGCTGCCCGGTCTGCAGCCGCAGCCACGGGTCGAACAGAGCCACTTCAAGATCAGCTACTACATCGATCCGGAGAAGGCGCCCTGCCTCGACGAGATCAACCAGCTGCTGCACCAGGAGGAGCTCTCGGTCAACGTGGTGCTCTCGTTCGGCCAGTTCCTCGATGTGTTGCCGATCCGCGCCTCCAAGGGGCTGGCGCTGCGCTTCATGGCGACGCACTGGGGCATCCCACTGGAACGCATCCTGGTGGCTGGCGGCTCCGGCGCCGACGAGGATATGATGCGTGGCAATACCCTGGCGGTGGTGGTGGGTAACCGCCACCATGAGGAGCTGTCGCAGCTGGAAGACGCCGAGCGCATCTATTTCGCCCATGCCCCCTACGCCGCGGGCATCCTCGAAGCGCTGCAGCACTACGACTTCTTCCGCAGCTGTCAGCTGGCGGAGCCCGATGGGAGCGCCAGATGACGACTCCGCTGCTGCTTTGTACCGACCTCGACCGCACTCTGTTGCCCAACGGGGTCGAGCCTGAATCACCGGATGCACGCTGGCGCTTCACCCATTTGGTCGAGCAGCCAGAAGTAATCCTGGTGTTTGTCAGCGGACGCGATCGTCGTCTGGTGCAGGAGGCGATCAAGAACTATCTGCTGCCACGTCCCGATTTTGTCATCAGTAATGTCGGCAGCACGATCTACGACCTTCGACAGGGAGCTTGGCAGCTCTGGTCTCACTGGCAGGAGGAGATCGCTCCCGACTGGAACGGTCTCGATCACCAGGCACTGCGCCTGCTGCTGAGTGATCTCGACAACCTGCGGTTGCAAGAGCACAGCAAACAGAACCGCTACAAGCTCAGCTACTATCTGCCACTGCACCTGGAGCATCAGTCGCTGGTGAAAAAGATAGAGGCACGCTTTCAGCAGTATGGTGTCGCCGCCAACCTGATTCTTAGCGTCGATGAGCCGGCTGGCGTTGGCCTGCTTGATATCCTTCCGCGCCGAGCCAGCAAGCTGCATGCAGTAGAGTTCCTGCAAGATTATCTCGGCATCCCGCGCCATCAGACCCTGTTTGCCGGTGATAGCGGTAACGATCTGCCGGTGCTGGCGAGCCCGATCCCCTCGGTGCTGGTCGCCAACGCCATGCCCTCAGTGGTAGAGGATGCGATCGCCGCCAGTCGCGTCAACGGCACCCTCCCTGCACTCTACCTGGCCAGCGGCGGGCTGTTCGGCATGAATGGCAACTACAGCGCCGGCATTCTGGAGGGCGTCGCCCACTTCCACCCCGAGTTGCAGCCACTGATCGAGGGGGTGGAGAGTCATTTGTAGAGCCGGCTCCAGTCAGATAGGGTCGGGCCAGCAGGCGCGATGTTTGATTGCCGAGTTATCAGACAAGCCACCCAATAAGCTGAGGCAGAAATGGAATCACACCCGATCATCTTTGGCGAAGTGCTGTTCGACTGCTTTGAAGATGGCAGCCGTGTGTTGGGCGGTGCCCCCTTCAATGTCGCCTGGCATCTGCAGGCGTTGGGCGCAGCCCCCCTCTTCATCAGCCGCGTGGGGGACGACCCGCTGGGGCGGCAGATCCGCGACACCATGCAGCAGTGGGGGCTGAGCAGCGCCGCGCTGCAGCTCGACTCTGCCCACCCCACCGGCAGCGTCGAGGTGACCATCCAGGATGGCGAGCCACACTTTGAGATTGTCGCCGAGCGCGCCTATGATTTCATTCAGGCCAATGCGCTACCATCGCTCGAGGCCACCCTGATCTACCATGGCAGTCTGGCGCTACGCCAGCCCCACTCGGCCAGCGCCCTCGCCAGTCTGAAACAGAGCCATCCAGCCCCGATCTTCCTGGACGTCAACCTGCGCCCCCCTTGGTGGGATGCGGAATCGATCAACCAGATGCTGGATGACGCCACCTGGGCCAAGCTCAATGATGACGAGGTGAATGCCCTGCTGCCGGGCAGCGAGAACCTGCGGAACAAAGCGGAGCACCTGCTGCAGTGCCATCAACTCGAGCTGATCATCGTCACCCGCGGCAGCCAGGGCGCGTTTGCATTGGACAGCCAGCAGCACCACGCCGAGATCGTTCCCACCAGCGACACCAGGGTGGTCGACACAGTGGGTGCCGGTGACGCCTTCGCCAGCGTCTGCATCCTGGGGCTGCTCAGGGACTGGGATCTTGCCAGCATGCTGAGTCGCGCCCAGGTGTTTGCCTCGCTGATCGTCGGCATGCGCGGCGCAACCGTGCGGGATACCGCCCTCTACCAGAGACTGAAACAGCAGTGGGGACTCTGGTACCCCGTCCCACCCCAACATAAAAGAAGCCAAGCATGTACGAACAGGTCGCCCACTCCCTACTGAACGAGATCCTCGACCGCCTCAAGCCGGAGATCCGGCGCCAGGATCTGCGCCACTTCTACACTCGTCTCGGCGCCAACTTCTACGCCATCCACAGCCTGTTCCACTTGCTCTACGGCAAGCGTAGCGACTTCACCGAACAGATGATCAATCTGGTGGAAGTAATGGCCAACCAATACATCACCCGCAGCAAGCGGCTGGAACAGAGCGATATAGCACGGGAGAAGGAGCACAACTGGTTTCTCAGCCAGCAGTGGGTTGGCATGGCGCTCTATGCCGACGGCTTCGCCGACGACCTGCGGGGGGGCCGCTCACGGCTTCCCTATCTGCAGGAGCTGGGGATCAACATGGTTCACCTGATGCCGGTGCTGAAGTGCCCCGAGAGCGCCAGCGATGGCGGCTATGCGGTGAGTGATTTCCGCCAGCTCGACAGCCGCATCGGCAACCTCGACGACCTGCGCGAGCTGGCCGAGTCCATGCACAAACGGGAGATGCTGCTGGTGTTCGACGTGGTGGTCAACCACACCTCCGACGAACACGCTTGGGCGCAGATGGCCCGCAGCGGCGAGCAAAAATATCAGGACTACTACTACATCTTCGACAACCGCGACGTGCCCGACATGTTTGAGGAGACCATGCCTGAGATCTTCCCCGAGACCTCACCCGGCAACTTCACCTGGGACGAGACGATGGGCAAGTGGGTGATGAGCGTGTTTCACGACTACCAGTGGGATCTGAACTACAGCAATCCGGCGGTGTTCATCGAGATGATCGACATCATCCTGTTCTGGGCCAACCAGGGGGCCGACATCGTGCGCCTCGATGCGGTGGCCTTCCTCTGGAAGAAGATTGGCACCAACTGTCAGAATGAGCGCGAGGCCCACCTGATCCTGCAGTTGATGAAGGACTGCTGCCAAGTCACCGCCCCCGGCGTATTGTTCATCGCCGAGGCGATCGTCGCACCGGTAGAGATCATCAAATACTTCGGCGAGGATGCTGTGATCGCCAAGGAGTGTGAGATCGCCTACAACGCCACCTTCATGGCGCTACTCTGGGATGCGATCGCTACCCGCAATGCCAAGCTGCTCAACCAGGGTATCCGCAACCTGCCGGGCAAACTCGACCGTGCCACTTGGCTCAACTATATCCGCTGCCACGACGATATCGGCCTCGGCTTCGATGACCGGGACATCCGCCTTGCCGGTTACGAACCCCTCGCCCACCGACGCTTTCTGGTGGACTACTTCACCGGCGCCTACGACGACTCCGAGGCCAAGGGACAACCCTTCGGCGTCAATGAGAAGACCGGTGACGCCCGTATCTCCGGCTCGCTGGCCTCGCTGGTGGGGCTAGAGTGGGCACTGGAACAGGACGATCCGGAGGCGATCGAGCGCGCTGTCAAACTGATCCTGCTGCTGCACAGCATGATCCTCTCCTTTGGCGGCATCCCGCTGCTCTACTACGGTGACGAGATCGGTACTCTCAACGACTGCAGTTTTCTGCAGGATGAGAGCAAGGCCGGCGATAACCGCTGGATGCACCGTCCGCAGCTCGACTGGGAGAAAGCCGAGCTGCGGCTACGCCACGGCACTGTCGAACAGCAAATTTTTGACGGCCTGAAGAAGATAATCGCGGTGCGCAAGAGCATTCCCGCCTTCGCCGACTTCAACAACCGCGAATTGCTCGAACTCGACAACCCACACCTGTTCGCCTTCTGGCGCAGCCACCCCAACCAGAGCGGCGACCGGGTGCTGGTAGTCGCCAACTTCGACGCCTCACCCCAATACATCAACCTGAACGAACTCGGCAACCGCGGCATGTTCTGCTACGGCCAGGTTAAAGACCTCTGCAGCGGCGAGTCACCAGCCCTGTTCAAAGAGCAATTGGTGATACCGCCCTACCGCTTCTATTGGCTGACAGACCAGCAGCCGGAAGTGGAGCTGTGAGGGCTACGCTGATATTACCTTCAGCTCCACACATCACAGGCAGCAAATGCTGGAATTCCCCCGTATCCGCTCAGGGTATGATTGCCCATATTCCCTAATTAGTGTTAATTCATGGATTCACACGTACGCGGCATTATCCTCAATGCCACCGGCGCCGATGATTTGTTCGAAGGCGGTTCAATTCAAAGTCTGTGGAGTGGTTACGGTAGTATCGACCGCTACGGCCTGATCGGTTCGGAACTGAACACCGTGGTGGTCAAACACGTACGGTTACCGGATCAGAGCAGACACCCGCGTGGCTGGAACACCGATCGATCCCACCAACGCAAACTGCACTCCTATCAGGTGGAAACCGCCTGGTACGAACATTGGGCCGCACGCTGTGATGACCACTGCCGCATCCCCCATTGTCTGGCCCTGGAACATCACGACGATGAAGTGTTGATGGTGCTGGAAGATCTGGACGGCAGCGGTTTCCCGGCCCGCAAGGGCAGTGTTACCGAGGCCGAAATGATCCGCTGCCTGAGCTGGCTTGCCCACTTCCATGCCACCTTCATGGACGAGAAACCGGAAGGGCTGTGGGACATAGGCACCTATTGGCACCTGGACACACGCCCCGATGAACTGGCCACCATGGAGGAGGGTGAACTAAAACAGGCTGCAGAGGTTCTGGACCGGACTCTGAACGAGGCCCCCCTTCCAAACCTTTGTGCATGGCGATGCCAAGCTGGCCAATTTCTGTTTCTCGCTGGACGGAATCCAGGTCGCGGCAGTGGACTTTCAATACGTGGGCGGCGGTTGTGGCATGAAGGACGTGGCCTATTTCATCGGCAGCTGCCTCAACGAAGACGAATGCGAACGCTGGGAGGAACCCCTGCTCAACGCCTACTTCGCTGTCCTGAAACAGGCCCTGGCTCTGCACCACCCCCGGATCGATGCTGCAGCTGTGGAAGCGGCCTGGCGGCCCTTGTATAGCGTGGCCTGGATCGATTTCTATCGTTTCCTCAAAGGCTGGAGCCCCGGCCACTGGAAAATTCACAGTTACAGTGAACGCCTCGCCCATGAGGTGGTGAGCCAATTACAGGACACCCCATGATCTTCAGCAATGATCAACTCTACGAACTGAGCCAGCTGGCCTTCAGCGCGGCCCATGCCGCAGGCCATATCATCGAAACCCACCGACAAACCAAGATCCAGTTTCACCACAAAGAGAGTAGCGCCAGCCTCGCCGGTCAGGTGGTCACTGAAGTGGATCACAAGGCTCAAGCCGCTATTTTGGAGATACTGGAACCCAGCCGTGCTGAATATGATCTCGCTTTGCTCACGGAGGAGTCCCCCGATGACGGTCAACGCCAGGAAAAACCCGCCTTCTGGTGTATCGATCCCCTGGACGGCACGCTGGCCTTCATCAACAACACCCCCGGCTTTTCCGTCTCTATTGCCCTGGTGGCTCGGAATGGCGACCCGCTGATCGGTGTGGCGTATGATCCGGTGGAGCAAGTCCTGTTTCATGCCATCCGTGGCCAGGGGGCATACAAAAATGGACACCCCATACAGATCCCTGACCTGGACCCGAAACAGCCCCTAATCCTGAGTATCGACTTCAGTTTCCAGTCACATCCCTGGTTGGAACATACCCGGACTGGTTTACATGATATCGCCCGGCAACTGGGTCTGGACGGCTCCGATATTCAGTTTCGCACTGGTGGTGTAATGAATGCCTGCGGCATCCTCGAAGACCCCAACATCTGCTACTTCAAATACCCCCGCAGCGACAATAGCGGCGGCAGTTTATGGGACTATGCCGCTACCGCCTGCCTGTTCCATGAGGCTGGGGCCGTGGCCTCCGATATCTACGGCCACCCCATGGAGCTTAACCGACCAGATTCCACCTTCATGAACCATCGCGGGCTGTTGTATGCCGCTCACCAGGCTCTAGCCGACCGCATCATTGCGCTACATCACAGTGTGCTGTTACATCGCAAGGCCGGCAGACTTTCAGAAAATGCTCAGACAAACTTCCAGTAAACGGTGCTAAGTGTTACCAAATAACACATCATCACGTACTGTCGTTCAAAGAGGCACAGAGCAATCCAGCATTATATTGTGGATTAATTTGTGGGAAGCGTAAGCCGCCAATTGATTAATAAGCTGTTATATCAATGGCTTATGCTTATTGAGTGGCGGAGAGGCAGGGATTCGAACCCTGGGTGGGCTACAAACCCACGCCGGTTTTCAAGACCGGTGCATTCAACCGCTCTGCCACCTCTCCAAGAGCGCGCTAGGATACCTGAAATCGACTTGAAAATACCAGTCGAAACTCTACTTTCATCGTGTTGATCTTTGGCTGGATAGATGTATCCTTGCGGAACCGAAACGGATATCCAGTGTCTTATACACAACCTATTGATTTGCTGGCATTTACCCAGGAGGCAAAGCCGACATGAACCAGATTGATTTCACCTCTACCCGTACCCAGGAATCGGTACTGGCGAGTAACAAGGTGCTGAAGAACACCTACATGCTGCTCTCTGCCACACTGGCATTCAGCGCAGTCATGGCCGGCATCTCGATGTTCATCGCGATGCCGCCGATGACCTACATGGTCTCTGTCATCGTCGCCATGGTGCTCGGCATCTTTGTGCTGCCCCGTACCGCCAACTCCTCCGCCGGTATCGGCGTGATCTTCATGATCACCGGTCTGATGGGTTTTGGACTGGGCGCCATCCTCTCCATCTACGCTGCACTGCCAAAAGGCCCTGAAATCATCACCACCGCTTTCGGCGGCACCGGCGTGATCTTCCTCGGTCTCTCTGGCTATGCACTGACCACCCGCAAGAACTTCAGCTTCATGGGGGGCTTCCTGTTTGCCGGCATGATGGTTGTGGTGGTCGCAATGCTGGCCAATATCTTCCTCGC
Organism: endosymbiont of Ridgeia piscesae; assembly: GCF_001443665.1. Taxonomy (NCBI): domain Bacteria; kingdom Pseudomonadati; phylum Pseudomonadota; class Gammaproteobacteria; species endosymbiont of Ridgeia piscesae. The sequence continues at coordinate 54,497 of NZ_KQ557131.1, forward strand.
GATGCCAGCCCTCTCGCTGGCGCTCTCTGCCGGTATCATCCTGCTGATGAGCGGTTTCATCCTGTTCGACACCAGCCGCATCATCCACGGCGGTGAGACCAACTACATCATGGCCACTTATGGCATCTACATCAGCATCTTCAACATCTTCATCAGCCTGCTGCATCTGCTCGGCGTGATGAGTGATGACTGATCAGACCCTTGTCTGACGGCAAACCCCGGCCCGGTGCCGGGGTTTTTTTATATCTGCTGAGGAGGAAAATCGATGGACTGGATGAAGATTTTGGCCGCCGCTGCAATGGTGATGATGCTGTTTGCGATGTGGCCCGCCTACAAACACTGGAGCCAGAACGGCCCTAAGGCAGAGAAAGGTGACTGGATGGCGGTGCTGCTGCCGATCGGTGCCGTGATTGGCTTTGTGATCCTGCTGATGGCGATGGTCTGAAGTCTAGCGGCCCCGCCAGTGCCGGGACCGCTTTCCCCTGATCAGATTACCTCGATGCCGCCCATGTAGGGACGTAACGCCTCGGGTACCCTGACCCTGCCTTCCGCATCCTGATAGTTCTCCATCACCGCCACCAGGGTACGACCGACCGCCAGACCGGAGCCGTTCACAGTGTGTACCAGTTCCGGCTTGCCAGTTTCGGGATTGCGCCAGCGCGCCTGCAGCCGGCGTGCCTGAAAATCCACGAAATTGGAGCAGGAGGAGATCTCCCGATATTTGCCCTGCCCCGGCAGCCAAACTTCCAGATCGTAGGTCTTGGTGGCGGAGAAACCGATATCCCCGGTACAGAGGGTCACCACCCGGTAGGGCAGCTCCAGCTTCTGCAGGATCGCCTCGGCATGCGAGGTGAGCTGCTCCAGCGCATCGAAGGAATCTTCGGCCCGGACCACCTGCACCAGCTCTACCTTCTCAAACTGATGCTGGCGGATCATGCCGCGGGTGTCCTTGCCGTAGGAGCCCGCCTCGGAGCGGAAACAAGGCGTGTGGGCTACATAGCGGCGCGGCATCTCGTCGGCGTCGATGATTACATCACGCACCAGGTTGGTGAGCGGCACCTCGGCGGTGGGGATCAGATAGTATTCATGCTCGCCCTGTAGCTTAAACAGCTCCTCTTCGAACTTGGGCAGCTGACCGGTGCCACGCAGGCTGTCGGTATTGACCAGATAGGGCACATAGGCCTCGGTGTAGCCGTGCTGGATGTGGGTATCGAGCATCAGTTGGATCAGCGCCCGGTGCATGCGCGCCAGCGGGCCTGACATCACGGTGAAGCGCGAGCCGGTCAGCTTGGCCGCCGCCTCTGCATCCAGCAGCCCGTTTTCGATGCCTAGATCCACATGATCTTTTGCTTCGAAGTCGAACTGTGGCGGCTCACCCCAGCGACGCTCCTCTCGGTTATCCGCCTCATCTTTGCCATCGGGCACCGACTCATGGGGAATATTGGGGATGCCGAGGGTGATCGCGCCCAGCTCAGCCTGGACCTGGTTCAGCGCCTCCTGGGTCTGCTTCAGGCGGTCTCCCAGCGACGCCACCTCGGCCAGCAGCGGCTGGATATCCTCGCCTGCCGCCTTCGCCTTGCCGATCGACTTGGAGCGGCTGTTGCGCTGATTCTGCAGCTCCTGGGCTGCAACCTGCAGCGACTTGCGCTGCGCCTCCAGCGCAGTGATCTTATCCGTGTCGAGTTGAAAGCCGCGTCGCGCCAGTTGCGCCGCGACATTCTCCAGATCGTTTCTTAACAGACGGGGGTCCAGCATCGTTTATTCACCCATATTCAAACTTGCGGGCCAGCTCACCACATGGCCCGGTTCCACAATCTTGTTGAGATCCTCGAGGATCCCCTCCACCTTGTCCGTGCGGTCGAAGAACTCCACCACCAGCGGCAGGTCCAACGAGACATCGATCAGCGATGAAGTATGCATGCGCCCCGAGGCGCCAATGCCAGCGATACCACGAAACGCGGTGATACCGCGCACCTTCTCCTCCGCATGTAGAAAGTGCATCAGTCGCTGCATCTGGTGATCACCCTCGGTAAGGTAGACCCGCACCATGGTAACGCTCTCTTGTTTCATAACTGTCTTCCCAGGGTCAACCCCAGCCAGCAGGCTGAGAGACAGGCGATAACGCTGATCAGCACATTTAACATTGCCTTCAGATAGTCCGCCTGCTCCAGCAGATTGAGGGTCTCAATGGAGAAGGTGGAGAAGGTGGTAAAGGCACCGAGCAGACCGACCAGTAGTGCCGCACGCAGCTCCGGCCCGACACTAGCACGCTCCAACAGGTAGACGTAGAGAAAGCCCATCAACAGCGAGCCGATGAGATTCACTGCCAGGGTGCCGAAGGGAAAGGCCCGGCCAAGCAGCCCGTAAACCCCGCTGGAGACCCAGAACCGGAACAGCGCTCCTGCTGCGCCTCCGGCTGCGATGGCGATCATCTGCATCAGAATTCCGAGTCTCTAGAATGATAAACTGCCGCATTCTACACCCATCGCAGCGGGCCGTGAAACGCAGCAGGATGCAGCGAAATCGCTGCAGCCCACAACGATTGAAATAGCCTGCCGTGAATGATAGCGGGGCCTTCGTTGGCCGGCCTCGAACAGGCAGGTCGTAGTCCGCCTTCAGACGGACAGGTCAGGCTGAACGGCAGATCTATTGTAATAACACCAAACGACAGACAGACGCCCTACCCTCTCTCGATCCACTTGTCACTCAACCAGCGCCCTGCTCCCGGTCGAGTCGCTTGAGGAATTCGAGCTTCTCACCAATCTTGATCTCCATGCCGCGATCGACTGGACGGTAGAAGCAGCTTCCTTCCAGCCTCTCCGGAAAGTAGTTTTCAGCGGCGGCGTAGGCGTGGGGTTCATCGTGGGCATAGCGGTAGGCCTTGCCGTAGTCGAGTTCCTTCATCAGTTTGGTGGGGGCGTTACGTAGATGCAGCGGTACCTCCAGAGAGCCTGACTTCTTCGCCACCGACAGGGCCTGCTTCCAGGCCATGTAGACCGCGTTGCTCTTGGGGGCACAGGCCAGGTAGACCACCGCCTGGGCGATCACCAGCTCCCCCTCCGGGCTGCCGAGGCGCTCCTGGGCCTGCCAGGCGTTGAGCGCGATCTCCAGCGCGCGCGGGTCGGCGTTGCCGATATCCTCCGAGGCCATGCGCACCACCCGCCGGGCGATGTAGAGTGGATCGCAGCCACCGTCGATCATTCGCGCCAGCCAGTAGAGGGCCGCATCGGGGGCCGAGCCGCGCACCGATTTGTGTAGCGCCGAGATCTGATCGTAGAAGGCCTCGCCGCCCTTGTCGAAGCGACGCAGGGTGCCACTGGCCACTTCGCCGATCAGCTCGACGCCGATCTCCCCTTGTTCTGCTAGATCGGCGGCAATCTCCAGCAGGTTGAGAGCACGCCGCGCATCACCATCCGCCGCCTCGGCCAGCAATCTACGTGCATCAGGAGTGATGCCGAGGCCGTTCCCGCCGAGCCCCCGCTCACTGTCCTGCAGCGCCTGCTCGATGATCTGTTCGAGCTCCTCTCCCGTTAACGCCCTCAGTACATAGGTGCGGGCGCGGGAGAGCAACGCGTTGTTGAGCTCGAAGGAGGGGTTCTCGGTGGTGGCACCGATGAACACTAGGGTGCCATCCTCCACATGCGGCAGAAAGGCATCCTGTTGGGACTTGTTGAAGCGGTGCACCTCGTCGATGAAGAGCAGCGTCGGGCGGCTCTCCTGCTGTCGTGCGAGCCTTGCCTGCTCCACCGCGGCACGGATCTCCTTGACCCCGGAAAGCACCGCCGAGAGGCTGAGAAGCTGCGCCCCGGAGTGACGTGCGATGAGCCGCGCCAGGGTAGTCTTGCCTGTGCCCGGCGGACCCCAGAAGATCATCGAGTGGAGGTGGTCGGACTCGATTGCCCGCTGCAGCGGCTTGCCTGTGCCGACGATATGTTGCTGGCCGCTGAATTCCGCCAGAGAACGCGGCCGCATCCGGTCTGCCAGCGGCCGGCCGGCGATCGCCCCGGCCTGAAACAGGTCCGCTGACTGGCTCATAGGTCGCCGATCATGTCGATCCCATCCGGCGGATCGAAGACAAACAACTCATGTTCCAGGGCGGGGTTACGCTGCAGATTGGAGAAGCGGAAGCGGGTGATCTGACCAAAGTTGTCGACCATTTCCATCTGCACCAGCTGGTTCTGTTTCAGCCCCAGTTTGACCTGATCAATCTCCACATCCTTCTGTTTCGGCTTCAGGCTGAGCCAGTCGATGCCGTCTTTCTGGCCCAGCTCCGTGATGGCAAAGTGCCGCTCGATCGGCCCGGTATCGCTGAGCAGCTGCGCCGGCGTGCCCTTCAGCGCCGCCTGCTGATCCCGGTGGGAGACCTGCTCCAACTCCCTGTCGTGCAGCCAGATGCGGTTGCCGTCAGCGATGATCAGCTGGTGGCTAGGCGCGTCATACTGCCAACGGAAGCGCCCGGGACGCTGCAGATAGAGGATGCCACTGGTGATATAGATCTGGTCGCTATCGGGCTGGCGCAGAGTCTGTACGAACTCCGCTTGCAGGGTAATCAGATTGGACAGAAACTGCCGCAGCTGTTTCACGCCGGTAGCGCCATCGGCTTCTGTTGCCAATGAAGGCTGAGCGAATCCACTCAGCAGGAGCGTCAGCAGCAGGCTAAAAAATCGGGTCATATCAATCCTCCACGGGTGGCGGCGCGATCACTTCGCGACTGCCGTTGGTCTCGGCCGGGCTGATGATACCGATGCGCTCCATCTCTTCGATCATCCGCGCCGCCCGGTTATAGCCGATCTTCAGGCGCCGCTGCACCCCGGAGATGGAGGCGCGGCGGGTCTCGGTGACAATCTTCACCGCCTCGTCGAAGAGTGGATCAGAACTCTCGACATCGCCATTACCCTCAGCCGGGAAGCCAGGTACCGATTCGGTCGGCTCCTGCAGGATCTCCTCCAAATATTCGGGGGCACCGTTCGCCTTCAGATGATCGACCACCCGGTGCACCTCATTGTCATCCACAAACGCGCCATGCATGCGCTGCGGAATGTTGCTGCCGGGGCCCATATAGAGCATGTCACCATAACCCAGTAAATGTTCCGCCCCCATCTGGTCGAGGATGGTGCGCGAATCGATTCGTGAGGAGACCTGAAACGCTACTCGGGTCGGGATGTTGGCCTTGATCAGGCCGGTGATCACGTCCACCGAGGGGCGCTGGGTGGCCAGCACTAGGTGGATGCCGGAGGCCCGCGCCTTCTGCGCCAGCCGTGCGATCAGCTCCTCGACCTTCTTGCGTGCCACCATCATCATGTCGGCCAACTCGTCGATAATGACCACGATGTAGGGCAAGGGTTCCAGGGTCGGGTGGGCCATCGCCTCGATCACTGCGTCAGATTTGGGCTGGAACAGCGGATCTTTGAGCGGCTCACCCTGCTTGATCGCCTCGCTGGCCTTGCGGTTGAAGCCGGTGATATTGCGCACCCCAAGTGCCGCCATCAGCCGGTAGCGCCGCTCCATCTCACCGACACACCAGCGCAGCGCATTGCCCGCCTCCTGCATGTCGGTGACCACCGGGGTCAGCAGATGGGGGATGCCCTCGTAGACCGACAGCTCGAGCATCTTCGGATCGACCATAATCATGCGTACTTCGCTCGGCTTGGCCTTGTAGAGTAGGCTCAGGATCATCGCGTTGATCGCCACCGATTTGCCCGAGCCGGTGGTGCCGGCGATCAGGGCATGGGGCATCTTGCCCAAATCGGCCACCATCGGATGGCCGGCGATATCCTTGCCCAACGCCAGGGTCAGCTTCGACTTGCTCTTCTCGTAGACCTCGGAGCGCAGCACCTCGCTGAGGAAGACTGTCTCGCGGTTTTCGTTAGGAATCTCCAGACCGACTACCGACTTGCCGGGGATCACCTCCACCACCCGCACCGAGATCAGTGAGAGGGCGCGGGCCAGATCTTTCGACAGCCCGGTGATCTTGCTCGCCTTGGTGCCCGGCGCCAGTTGCAGTTCGAACAGGGTGACCACCGGCCCCGGATGGACCGCCACCACCTCCGCCTCGACACTGAAATCGCGAAGCTTCAGCTCCACCTGGCGCGATAGCAGCTGCAGCGCTTCCTTGGAGTAACCTTGCTCTGAGTGCTTGGCCGGCTCGAGCAGCGACAACGGCGGCAGTTCGCTGTTCGGGTCTACATCGAACAGCGGCACCTGCCGCTCCTTCTCAGCCCGCGCACTGATCTTCACGGATTTGATCACCGGCTCGATCTTCGGCAGCTTGCGTTTCTCAGTCCGCTTCTTCTCCTTTTTAACGCTCTTTGACCGCTCCTTGCGCAGCCGCTTAGCCGCACGCCGCTCACGCCAACTCGACAGGCTGCTGAGAATACGCTGCAGCCCATCGAGTACCAGTGCGCCGATCCACTCCATTACCGTCAGCCAGGAGAGACCGGTGAAGAGGGTAAAGCCGCTGAGAAACAGTGCCAGCAACAACAGACTGCTGCCAGAGCGGCTGAATACCGCCTCGAAATAGTGGCCGAGAGAATTGCCCAGCACCCCGCCGGTTCCGGAGGGCAACCACTGTCCTAGATGGGCGGCATGGAGTTGTGTCAGGGCACTACCCGCCGCCAGGGTGATCAGAAAACCGATCCAACGGAACGCCAGTAGGTTGAGATTGGGTTTGGTATCCAGATCCCGTTTGCGAAAAATCCAGACCGCACTCCAGGCGAGCATCAGCGGAAACAGATAGGCAAAGAAACCAAATAGATAGAAGAAGACATCAGCAAACCAGGCCCCCACCGGGCCACCGGAGTTTTTCACCTGATTCGAGGGGCCGATATAAGACCAGCCGGGATCGCTCGAATCGTAGCTTCCAAGAGAGAGCAGCAGATAGCCGCTCAGGCAGATCAGCCCCCACAGAACCGCCTCGCGAAGCGCCCGATGCATATGTTCAGAGAAGGCCGAACGATCGCTCGCACCCTGTGGCTTTGCCTGCACGATTCCCCCAATTAACCAGGATAATTATGATGTTATACGACTTTTTTAGTTTGTTTTCTAAGATACTGATCGCGCAACACAGGATAGATTAGTTCACCGCCACTCAGATTGAGTGCCTCGCCAAGAACCGGATCGTCACGCCATTGGCCGCTTGCTAGACGCTGCAGGTAGGGGATCATCGCCGCTGAGAGGGCCTGGGAGGCGCTCTTCGGCACTGCTCCCGGCATGTTGGAGACACCAAAGTGGGTCACCCCCTCTTCTACATAGGTCGGTTCCTCATAGGTGGTGGGACGAATCGTCTCGATACAGCCGCCCTGGTCCACCGAGATATCGACCACTACGCTACCCGGCTGCATCTGCCCCACCAGCTCCCGCGAGACCAGGTGTGGCGTCTGTGCGCCCGGGATCAACACCGCTCCGATCAACAGATCGGCCGTCGCAACCGCTTCGGCCAGGCTCTCCTGATAAGGATAGAGTGCGGTGACATTCGCGCCCAGCTCACGCATCGCCTCCATCCGCGTGCGCTGGGTGTCGAAGATGGTGACTTCTGCCCCCAGTGCCGCCGCCATACGGGCGGCGTTGCCACCGGCCTGTCCGGCACCGAGGATCACCACCCGGCCCCGCTGCGCCGCCGGCAGGCCGCCGAGTAGCAGCCCTTTGCCACCTTCTGGTCGCCACAACAGATGGCTGCCCGCCTGCACCGCAATGCGGCCGGCGATGTCACTCATCGGTGCCAGAATCGGCAACCCACCACCATCGGCGAGGGTCTCGAAGGCAATAGCGGTCACCCCAGTGGCCAGCAAGCTGTGGGTCAGCGCTTCATTGGCTGCAAGATGGAGGAAACAGAACAGGGTCTGATCTGCACGCAACATCTGCGGTTCGGGGCCATAGGGCTCCTTGACCTTGATCACCAGTTCCGCCCAGTCGTAGATCGCTACTGCATCGGGCAGGATCCCGACCCCAAGCTTGGTATAGGCGCTGTCAGGATAGCCGCTCGCCTCCCCTGCCCCCTGCTGCACGCGGACCTGGTGGCCGGCCGCGATCAAGTCGGCACAGGCCTCCGGAATTAGACCAACTCGGCCTTCAAGTGGCTTTATTTCAGTAGGTATTGCAATGCGCATGGTAATTCAATACTAACTTGAACTTGCGAACATAACCTGCGCAAGTGAAACAGATTTTTGAGGCCAATTCACAGAGAACTTGTGAGTATTTTTCTCATGCACGATCCTTTACCCACCGCAGATCATTACGTAACATCCATCAATTATCTTCGTCGGGTTGAAACGCCGCACTTTGTCCCATGCTGATGAGAGCAAATCCTTGGGCGGCTCACGATCCATTCCGATACCCCGGCAATGTCCGGGTCAAAATCTGGAGTAAGTATACATGAGCGAAACCAAGCATTGTCGCCTGTTGATTCTGGGATCTGGCCCTGCGGGTTATACGGCCGCAGTCTATGCCGCCCGCGCCAATCTGCAGCCGGTACTGGTCACCGGCATGGAACAGGGTGGCCAGCTGATGACTACCACTGAGGTCGACAACTGGCCCGGCGATCATGCCGGCGTGCAGGGTCCGGATCTGATGGATCGCATGCGCCAGCATGCGGAGCGATTCGACACCGAGATCATCTTCGATCACATCAACAAGGCCGACCTAAGCAAGCGCCCCTTCGAGCTGACTGGTGACCAGGCCACCTACACCTGTGACGCCCTGATCATCTCTACCGGCGCCTCAGCCCGTTACCTAGGTCTGGAGTCGGAACAGGCATTTCGCGGCCGCGGCGTCTCCGCCTGCGCCACCTGCGACGGCTTCTTCTACAAAAATCAGAAGGTGGCGGTAATCGGCGGTGGTAATACCGCGGTGGAAGAGGCGCTCTACCTCTCCAACATCGCCTCTGAAGTGGTGGTGGTGCACCGGCGCGAGCAGTTCCGCTCCGAGAAGATCCTCTCCGATCAACTACGCAAGAAGGCGGAAGATGGCAATGTCACCCTCGAGCTGAATGCTGTTCTCGATGAGGTGCTGGGCGATCAGACCGGCGTTACCGGCATGCGCATCAAGAACGTAAAGGATGGCAGCACCAAGGATATCGACCTGCAGGGTGTCTTCATCGCCATCGGCCACAGCCCCAACACCACCCTATTCGATGGCCAGCTTGATATGACCAATGGCTACCTCAAGGTCGAGGGCGGCATGGAGGGCAATGCCACCCAGTGCAGTATTTCCGGCGTGTTTGCTGCTGGTGACGTGCAGGATCATGTCTATCGCCAGGCAATCACCTCTGCCGGCACTGGCTGTATGGCAGCGCTTGATGCCGAGCGCTTCCTGGATGCGTTGGAGGCCGAAAAGGGCTGATCGAAAGCAGATAACAAAGGCCGTATAACCTGCTGTAATTACGGCCTTTGTTATCGTTCAGTAGTGATTTGCCTCAGGACGTATGCGCAGAGCAACAGCTGCTGAAAGCGGTTCACTCCCTTGAACTGCACACCATGCACAAACTGACTACCCTGCCCCTCCAACTCAAACTCTCGCAGGTTTTTAATCTCGCCCATGATCTGCATGCTGTCCGAACCATTGCAGACATCGATATTTAGCTGGATCTGGATCATATCCCCTATCGATCCAATAGGTTTCTTGGTAATCAAACGCGCCCCACTATTGCTAAGATCAGCGATCTTTGCGGCTAGATGGTTCTCTGGCGTATCAGCCACATTGGTGTTGCGGACCTTGGTATCCAAGGTCGTCGAAACTCTTGGCGCATTGCGCACCACGGCACTTGCCACATCTTCCGGATAGGCGAGATGCAGATGCGGATAGGGCCGTGCCGCTGCGTGCATAACCCGTGAGACGAAGCCAAAGACATTGCTGCCCTGAAGCACACGGACGGTAAAATTCTGCCCCTCCCGAACCAGGATCGCCTTTCCCTGTTTTCTAGGGGTAGTGATAACCAAAGATTCATTGGGAAGATAACCAATCAGCTTCACCCCATATCGGTCGGGGATATCACTAGGTGGTGCATGCTGAAGCTGCAGCGTATCGCCAATCTGCAGGGTTCTGATAATGTCAGACAAGGGTTCTCTCCAAGCACCAGATTGAGGGCCTTTTTCTCTGTTGTTGGGCCCGATAGTCAAGGGGAAACAGGGTCTTTACGGCAGCAGATGATGCGAATTTTTCCCTACATACACAAGAGAAAATTTCACTGCTGAGTTACTGTTGCATTGAGATCTGAGCGCTCAACTACTACTGATGATCTTTAAGCTGGATAACAATCCTTACGCACCTTTCCCCGATGTCTCGCTGGCAGAGACAGAACCGGATGGTCTGCTCGCGCTGGGCGGGGATCTCTCCCCCGAACGTCTGATGAACGCCTATCGAAGTGGTATATTTCCCTGGTATGGTCCAGACGACCCGATCCTCTGGTGGTCCCCCGACCCGCGTATGGTGCTCTACCCGGAGAAGCTGAAGATCTCTCGCAGCCTGCGCAAGCGGCTCGCCAGAAAAGAGTTCCAGATCAGCTTCGACCGACAGTTTGAGGCAGTAATCCGCGCCTGTGCTGAACCCCGCACCACATCGCCCGGTACCTGGCTGGCCGAGGAGATGATTCAGGCCTATATCGAGTGTCACCGGCGGGCACTGGCCCACTCTGTAGAAGTATGGCAGGGAGAGATGCTGGTCGGTGGACTCTATGGTATCGCCATCGGTGCGGTCTTCTTCGGAGAGTCGATGTTCAGCCGGGTCTCCGATGCATCCAAGTGCGCCCTGGTGGGGCTTACCCAGCAGCTGACAGCCTGGGGATTCGAGTTGATCGATTGCCAAGTCTACACTTCCCATCTGGCCTCACTGGGGGCGGAGACGATCCCCCGCAAGCGCTTCAGTCAAGCACTGGATCAGGGTTGCATACTGCCTGGCCGAGCGGAAAGTTGGGCTAATATTCCCATATTCTTTCCACAGACTCAGCTATGATAGACGATCCGACATTCCCCTCTAACCCGGCACTGGCACTCTATCTGAGTCAGCCCCATGACTGCTCCTATCTGCCGGGTCGGCAAACCCGCACGCTTTTTTTGGACCCGGCAGCGCAGATCGATCAGCCGATCTATCAGGCGCTTATCGATCGGGGCTACCGGCGCAGCGGCCGCTTTCTCTATCAGCCAGCCTGCCCCGACTGCTCTGCCTGCATCTCGCTGCGGCTTCCGGTCAGGGACTTTCAGCCAACCCGCAGCCAGCGCCGCTGCTGGAAACGCAATGCAGGACGGTTTTGTATCACTGCCCGCCCGCCACAGCTGGAGAGTGAGCAGTTCGCCCTCTACCAAAAGTATCTCGCGCAGCGGCATCCAGACAGCAGTATGGACTACAGCAATCCGGATCAATATATCGAGTTTCTCCACAGCGAGTGGGGCGAGACCCGTTTCTACGAGTTTCGTCTCGGTGACCAGCTTGCCGCTGTGGTTGTCACTGATCATCTGCCTGACGGACTCTCCTCCGTCTACACTTTCTTCGACCCTGATCTGCAGGCGGACGGTATCGGCATCTTCGCCCTGCTCTGGCAGATCGAGCATGCTCGCCAACTGGGGTTGAAGTGGGTCTATCCCGGCTTTTGGATCAGAGATTGCCAGAAGATGCGCTACAAATCGGAGTTTCGTCCCCTGGAGGCCTGGTCTGGCCAGGGCTGGGTTCGCTTCGCACCTGGTGAGCCCTTACTGGCAGATTAACCCACTGCCGTTCAATCTCCTATGAATGGGCCCTTTTCTGCTGCAGATGCTGTGGTACAATCCCCGGCTTCAACAAACCGGCGGCTTCAGCAGATACGCTGCAGTCAGGTCAGACCGGGATAATTTTCAGGTAGCAGAATGGCGAAAGAAGACTTTATCGAGATGGAAGGCACGGTGACCGAGACCCTGCCCAACACAATGTTCCGCGTCGAGCTGGAGAATGGCCATGTGGTCACCGCTCATATCTCGGGCAAGATGCGCAAACACTATATCCGCATCCTCACCGGCGACAAGGTTACCGTTCAGCTAACCCCTTACGACCTGAGCAAAGGCCGCATCACCTACCGCGCCCGCTAAGCCGCTCCCGCCTCAGGTGGAGCACTGGAATCAGTGCACCGCCTCCTCCAGCACTTTGAGACTCAGCTCTCCATCGACCAGCTCGATGGTGACTGTGCCGCCTGTGGCGAGGGAACCAAACAGCAGCTCCTCTGCTAGTGGTTTTTTGATCTCATCCTGGATCAACCGCGCCATCGGCCGTGCGCCCATCTTTTCATCGTAACCACGCTCTGCTAGCCAGGCGCGGGCCTCGACGTCGACCTGAAGCGCCACCCCTTTCTCTTGTAGCTGCCCCTCCAGCTCGAAGATGAACTTGTCGACCACCTTGACAATATGCTCTGGCAACAGCGCTGAAAACTGAATGATGCTGTCGAGACGGTTGCGGAACTCCGGCGTGAACTGTTTCTTGATCGCCTCCAAGCCGTCACTGGAGTGATCCTGTCGAGTAAAGCCGATCGACCGCCGGCTCATATCCGAGGCACCCGCGTTGGTGGTCAGCACGATCACTACGTTGCGGAAGTCGGCCTTGCGGCCATTGTTGTCGGTCAGGGTACCGTGGTCCATCACCTGCAACAGCAGGTTGAAGATATCTGGGTGTGCCTTTTCGATCTCATCCAGCAGTAGTACCGAGTGGGGGTGTTTGTTGATCTCTTCAGTGAGCAGCCCACCCTGATCAAAACCGACATAGCCGGGAGGTGCGCCAATCAGACGCGAGACCGCATGCCGTTCCATATACTCCGACATGTCAAAACGGATCAGTTCCATGCCCATGATGCGCGCCAGCTGGCGTGTCACCTCGGTCTTGCCGACGCCGGTGGGGCCAGCGAACAAGAATGAACCCACCGGACGTCCCTCCCGCAGGAGCCCGGAGCGGTTCATGCGGATTGCGGCGGTCAGCGCCTCGATCGCGTCATCCTGGCCATAGACTACCATCTGCAGATCCCGCGAGAGATTGCGCAGCGCTTCAGTATCGCTGGCAGAGACCTTTTTAGGAGGGATCCGCGCAATCTTGGCGACGATCGCTTCAATCTCATCCACACCGATCAACTTCTTGCGCTCCTCAGGCGGTTGCAGATGCACATTGGCCCCCGCCTCGTCGATCACATCGATCGCTTTGTCAGGCAGGTGCCTATCGTTGATGTATTTTTCTGAGAGCGTCGCGGCGCTCTGCAGGGCCCCCGGCGTGTATTCGATCTCGTGGTGCTCCTCGAAACGGGACTTCAGCCCCTTGAGGATCTCCACTGTCTCCTCCACTGAGGGTTCTTCCACATCGATCTTCTGGAAGCGTCGCGCCAGGGCCCGATCTTTTTCAAAGATGCCGCGAAACTCCTGATAGGTGGTTGAGCCGATGCAGCGCAGCTCACCCGAGGCAAGCACAGGCTTGATCAGGTTGGAGGCATCCATCACCCCCCCGGAGGCGGAACCGGCGCCGATGATGGTATGGATCTCGTCAATAAAGAGAATCGAATCGGGCTGCTTGCGAAACTCCGCCAGCACCGCCTTGAGCCGCTTCTCGAAATCACCGCGATATTTGGTGCCCGCCACCAGACTGCCAAGATCGAGTGCATAGATCGTCGCATCAGCCAGCACCTCCGGCACCTGCTCCTCGACGATCATCTTCGCCAGCCCCTCGGCAATCGCTGTCTTGCCGACACCGGCTTCGCCCACCAGCAGCGGATTGTTTTTGCGCCGTCGGCAGAGGATCTGGATGGTACGCTCGATCTCTGCCCGCCGCCCGATCAGCGGATCGATCTTGCCCGCTTCTGCCTGCTTGTTGAGATTGGTGGCATAGGTTTCCAGAGCGCTCGGCTGAGAATCAGCCTGTGGCTGCTCTGTAAGGTCGAGTGAGTCGTCATGCTCCTCTTCATCCTGCTTGGAGAGGCCGTGAGAGATATAGTTGATGACGTCGAGACGGGTAATGTCCTGCTGATCGAGGAAGAACAGGGCCTGGGAGTCCTGCTCGCTGAAGAGGGCAACCAGCACATTGGCGCCACTGACCTCTTTTTTGCCCGAGGACTGAACGTGGAATACGGCCCGCTGCAGCACCCGTTGAAAGCCGAGGGTAGGCTGGGTATCACGCTCCTCCCCCTCAGGGATCAGCGGCGTTGAACCGTCCACAAAGGCGTTGATCTCTTCGCGCAGTTGCTCCAGATCCGCATCACAGGCCCGCAGAACCTCACAAGCCGCAGGATTTTCCAGCAACGCCAGCAACAGGTGGTCTACGGTTATAAATTCATGCCGTTTCTCTTTTGCACGAATAAATGCCTGATTTAACGTAAATTCGAGTTCTTTACTTAACATCTTTTGGCCTTGATCTGGTGGCTGCTATATCTGCTCCATGGTGCAGAGCAGTGGATGCTGGTTGCTACGGGCGTAGTCGTTGACCTGTGTTATCTTGGTCTCGGCCACATCCCGGGTGAAGACACCGCAAACTCCCACCCCACGGGTATGCACATGCAGCATCACCCGAGTGGCTTTCTCCCGATCCATCTTGAAGAACGACTCCAATACCTGTACCACGAACTCCATTGGCGTGTAGTCGTCATTCAGCAGTATCACCCGGAACAGCGCTGGCTGCTTGAGCTTCGGTTTGCTTTCTTCAACAGCCAAACCGTCATCAAATTGATTTTGTTTTCTCTCAGTCATAACAGTGATTCTAGCAGGGCCCGGCGGGCAAAAAACATTACCTCTCACCGGTTTTAACATGGCGCTAACCGAATCTGAAGCGGAGTGCAATTTTGTCCAAAAGTGTGCCGGAATAGCCCAGATGGCAATAAGTTGACCAGTAATTTCACAACACTATACTTAACCTCACGGTGGTCGATAAACTCTCCGTCAGAGAGAGTGGCTATCGGAGATTGATGTACCAGGTTGTAACCCGAGCCGTCAGACGCTCCCCGGCTTTTATGCCGGAGCTTGCAAACAACAAATAACTGTCTGATTTCCGGGAAAAATGTGAGGAGTTTTGATATGTCCACTGGAGTCGTTAAATGGTTTAACAACGCAAAAGGATATGGTTTTGTAACCCCAGACGATGGTGATGTGGATATTTTTGTCCACTTTTCATCCATCACGATGGAGGGATACAAAACGCTTAAGGAAGGCCAGAAGGTCGAATTTGAGATCAATCAGGGACCAAAAGGTCTGCACGCTGTCAATATCCAGCACGTATCTCAATAGACTAGCACCTCCAAACCGAGCCAAATAGAGACCCGATGGAATGCTCACTTCCATCGGGTCTCTTCATGCCTGGCATTCAGATCGCAACGATGGCCGCCCCAATCATTCTGGTTTGTCATCCCCTTGACGCCACTACCCCCGCCATCACCTTTGATCGCTAACTTGCGGTAAGATTAGCGCCTTCACTCTGACGTACTGCTCTGCCTCCAATGCTCATCCTCTTCAACAAGCCCTATGGCGTTCTGAGCCAGTTTACCGATCAGGATTCACGCGCCACCTTGGCGGACTTCATCCCGGTCAAGGGTGTCTACGCCGCTGGTCGGCTCGACCGAGACAGCGAGGGACTGTTGGTGCTGACCGATGATGGAAAGTTGCAGCACCAACTGGCCAATCCCCGTAAAAAACAGTGGAAACATTATCTGGTGCAGGTTGAGGGAATGCCTGAGGAAGAGCCGCTGGAACAACTGCGCAGAGGCGTTGAGCTGAAAGATGGTCCGACCCTGCCGGCAGAGGCGCGCCGTATCGACCCGCCTCCACTCTGGGATCGCGACCCGCCAGTGCGTTACCGCGCCGCCATTCCAACCTGTTGGCTCGAAATCAGAATTCGCGAGGGGCGTAACCGTCAGGTACGCCGCATGACGGCTGCAGTCGGGCACCCGACCCTGCGGCTGGTGCGTACCGAGGTCGGTCAGTGGCGCTTGGGGAACCTTCAACCCGGTCAGTGGCGCAAACTAGGTCAGCCCCAACGCAAACCCAATCTCACTTCACGATGAATCATCCACGAGAGAAGATTATCGTCGGCATGTCTGGCGGGGTGGACTCCTCGGTGGCGGCTCTGCTGTTGCTCGAGCAGGGTTACCAGGTCGAAGGACTGTTCATGAAAAACTGGGAAGAGGATGATACCAAAGAGTACTGCTCAGCTGCGACTGACCTTGCCGATGCCAGTTCGGTTGCCGATCAACTGGGCATCCCACTCCACAGTGTCAACTTTTCCGCCGACTACTGGGAGCGGGTGTTCGCCTACTTCCTGGACGAATACCGTGCCGGTCGCACCCCCAACCCCGACGTGCTCTGCAACCGTGAGATCAAGTTCAAGGCGTTCCTTGACTATGCGCTGAACACCCTCGGCGCCAGCCGCATCGCCACCGGCCACTACGCCAGACTCACCGAGTCAAACGGCGAATATCAATTGCAGCGCGCAGTAGATGAGAACAAGGATCAGACCTATTTTCTCTACATGCTGGGCCAACCACAGCTCAGCCGCAGCTGTTTTCCGCTCGGTTCGCTGGCTAAGACACAGGTACGCGAATTAGCTGAAAAGGCAGGATTTTCTAACCATAAGAAGAAGGACAGCACCGGCATCTGCTTCATTGGCGAACGCAAGTTTCGCGACTTTCTCAGCCGCTACCTGCCGGCCAACCCGGGAGCAATCCAAACTCCAGAGGGTGAGACCATTGGCCAACACAGCGGACTGATGTACTACACCTTGGGACAACGGCAGGGCTTAGGGATCGGCGGTATCAAAGGCACGGCTGAAGCACCCTGGTTTGTGGTCGCCAAGGATCTGCAGCGCAATCTGTTAATCGTCGCTCAGGGACATCAGCACCCGCTGCTGATGAGCCGATCCCTGGTCGCCGGACAACCACACTGGATTGGCGCGAGGACACCACAGCTACCGCTCAGCTGCAAGGCCCGCATTCGCCATCGCCAACCACTTCAGAGCTGCTGGATTGAAGCCCAGGGAAAGGATGGTTGTCGGGTCCGCTTCGACACTCCACAGCGGGCCGTCACCCCAGGTCAATCGATCGTCTTCTACAGCGGCCCGAACTGTCTTGGCGGCGCCATTATCGAATCAAGTGAAAGGTAATCCTCTGCAATGAAATACAGTGATCAGGATCTCTGTCTAGCACTGGCCGGCGTATTCCAGGCAGCCAGTCTGGTACAGAAGATCGCCCGCCACGGGCTGGCCGACTCCGACTCGCTCGAGAGCAGCATCTACAGCTTGTTCCAGACTAACCCTGTCGATGTGCCGTCGGTGTTTCACAACCGTGGCGGGGTGGCACTGGGGCTTCGCCAACTGCACCGCCAGCTGCAGGGTGGCGGGAAGCGTGACGCTGAGATTACTGGCTACATTATCGGTATCATTCAGCTGGAGCGCCGTCTGGCCAAACAGCCTGAGCGACTTCAGCAGATCGCCTCCAGCATTGCTGAGATCGAGGGGCGTCTCGAGCACTTCCCGCTGATCCACTCCAACATTATCGCCGCAATAGCAGAAATCTATGCGCAGAATGTCAGCACCCAAAAGCCGCGTATCATGGTAAGTGGAGAGCCGGTCTACCTGCAGAATCCAGATAATGCCAACCGAATCCGAGCGCTGCTGCTGGCGGGCATCCGGGCTGCCATGCTCTGGCGGCAACTGGGGGGCCGACGCCTCCATCTGATCTGGAGACGCCGCAACTATGTCGATGCCGCCCATCAGCTGCTCGACTCGATTGCCCCTTAGCCGTTCCAGGATCGACAGCACCATAGAACTGCAGCCAGCAGCAACCGCTGGCATTTGAGCCGACAAAAACTATCCTTTGTCAGATCCAACGCTCCCAACCTCCTTAGGAAAACCAGGAATATCCGATGAAGATCAAACCGGCCTCCACTCTGTTACCGCTAGTCACTCTGCTCGTCGCCTGTTCGCAGGAGGGGGCCGCCCAAGCCGGCGCACCTGTGCAGGAACGTTCCATGGATGCCCCAAGTCAATTGAGCACGGAGCAGCAATCCAAGGGCTCCCCCTCCCTGACCGAGCAGACCAAGGCAATCGGTGAGTCGGCCTGGCAAACCACCATGGAGTACAGTCAGAAAGTCTATGATGCAGCCGTCGATAGTGGTAGTGAGATCTACGAATCGGCCAAACAAGGCGCATCCGATATTGGGGACTCCATTGCCGACAAGAGCAGAGATGTCTATGAATCAACCAAAGAGAAAGCAGCAGAAGTTGGCCGATCGATCGGTGACAGCGCTTCAGAACAGTATGAGTCGGCCAAGAAAAAGGGGAGTGATGCCATCATGCAGGAGTTGATGGTTCGTTAATCCCCTCCCCTTCATCTCAGTTATAATCAGCTCTCACGTTGTACCCCGCATAAGAGATTTTTTCATGCAAGCAGACTACTCCCCAGCCCCTGATCTTCTGAAAGAGAGAGTTATTGCAGTCACTGGCGCGGGGAGTGGCTTTGGACAAGCTGCCGCCAAAGCCTATGCCGCCCATGGTGCCACTGTCATCCTGCTGGGCCGAACTTTAAGCAAACTGGAAGAGACCTATGATGCCATCGAGGCCGCTGGCGGAGCGCAACCGGCGATCTTCCCCATCAACCTGGAGAGCCTGACCGAACAGGAGTATTACGCTCTCAGCGAGACCATCTATAAGGAGTTCAATCGTCTCGACGGCCTGTTGCACTGCGCCGCACAACTGGCATTGCTTAGCCGCATCGATGATTATGATCTGGAGACCTGGAACAAGGTGATGCAGGTCAATCTGACGGCCCCATTCATGCTGACCCAGGTCTGCCTGCCACTACTGAAACGGGCGGATGACGCCTCGATTATCTTCACATCCGATCAAGTCGGGCGCAAAGGCAAAGCCTACTGGGGCGCCTACGGGGTTTCGAAGTTTGGAGTCGAAGGATTGATGCAGATACTCGCCGAAGAAACCGAGAACAGCCCGCTACGAGTCAACTCGATTGCGCCAGGAGCAGCCCGGACCGCTCTCCGCGCTTGGGCCTATCCCGGCGAAGATCCACAGGACCGGCCGCTCCCCGAGGCCTTCATGCGCCCCTTTCTCTACCTGATGGGACCAGACAGCGCTGGCGTCACGGGGCAAGCATTTGATGCCCAAGCTGAAAAGCTATAACGCATCAATACTGAGCCAAAGCGTCATCGTCTTATGACGCTTTGGCTCAATAAAACTCCCACCAATTAAAGGGGAAGTCATTCTGGGTAAGTTGTTCCTGAAGACAGCGACCATAGCGCAGACAGTCGTCCATCTCACCTTCCTCTGATAAATAGAGCCGCGATTCTTCAACAACCCCGCCAGACCACCTGTTTGGCTGCGGCGCCTTGCTCTCGTAATAATTAGCGTTCTGCATGATTTTCTCCCGCTCTTCTCCTACTCCGAAGAGCCTTATTTATTTTGACGCCCATCACAGATCATAGAACAATCTCCACGATTATCCGGGAATCGGGCCAGGAAAGGCTCCATCCTTGCATCACAGGAAATTCATAAGCATCCATGATTGGAGTTGGTTACTCACCACCACCATACTCCAGACAGTCGATCCGCCAGGCATCCAGATCCCAGTTCTTCATCAGCCAGGAGAACCCCATCTCATTGGCTACAGGACAAATTGCATCAGCAGCACCTCCGTAGGTCACTCCAAACACCGCTTTACCCGCCTCAATGAATGGCATAAGAAGGTCACACTCCTCATACTCGAAACACTGCTCGTTAAGAGCCCAGTCGAAATCGTCCAGCAGGGCTTCGACCTGGTTCAGATCATTCTTCAGCCCGATGGAGAGCCCGCGCTGGTGCGCTTGGGCGGCCAGCCAGCGATTGTAGGCAAGCTGATCCTCTCCTGTCAGTTCAAAGCCACTACTGTTGGTGTAGCCATCCACATTATCGGGCTCCACACCATCGCATCCCTTGGCAACAGCAAGATCAAGACGCGCCGCCATGATCGGCCCCAACTGATCAATGTCTCTGATATCAAGCCAGGATTCTCCAGGCCACTCATCCAGCTGATTACCGATCACTGATGCCGGGAAATCCTCCGCATCGGAGCGCCAATCCTCAAAGCTGCCTGCACTGAAGTAGCAGATCACCACCCTGCCCTGGGCCTTGAGCGATGCGATCAGCTCTCCTGAGGCCTCGAACAGATCCACATCGTACATATCGACATTGAAGGAGGTATCCACCTCACCGCTGTTGATCTGCCACTGCCAGCTGGTGCCCGGCGCCGGCCGCCAAATCTCGTTCGATGATCCGGGCAGATATTTCGACAACAGCCGGATGTAGGGCGCCTGATAGGTGATAGAGTTCTCGGTGATCTCGTAGGAGTTCTCCGAGCCATTCCAGGACCAGTAACGCTTCATCGACGGCTGGTTGTTGAGGCGATGGGCAGCGTCCTCGATGTCATCGATGTAGACACCATCCCTCCAGTAGTGCTCGTTGGGACCGCCCACCAGATATCCCGGCGCAGGTCCATAGAGCGAGTTCTCCACGCCATCCCACAGCTCAGACCCATCGTTGAACCAAAGATGGTAAAACTCAGGCACCGAGTTATCCGCACCAAACTCATCCATGTTGGAGAGATAGGCGATGTTGTGCGGGTTCACACCATGCAGATAGTGCAGATAGCCCTGTGCCGCTGAGCCATAGTCGCCACTGCTTCCCGGATCAAAGCCAGATTCAGCAGTGGAGAACATCAGGTTGCCAGCATTACCCTTGCCCCTATTACTACCCCAATGGTGCTCATCGAGATAGGCCCGGTAGGGATCCTTCTGCTCCTGGAAGCGTGCCAGCGGTGAGAAAGGTACCCACTCTTCCGGCAAGCTCATGGCACGCAACAGCTGGGCCTGGATGGTTTCGACCAAGCCAGCATCGGCGCCGTCGAGCCCAGCATAGTAGATCAGGGCATCCTGGACCTCCTGCTGCATACCATCGAAGACCAGATACCCCCCCTCCCCAAGCAGCAGCGCGTCACTCTCTGCATGGGCCAGGATGTAATCCTGGAAACGCTGCTCACCGGTCAGAGCAAACAGATGGATCGCCGCGTTGAGGCGGTTGGCCAACTGATGGGACTCACAACGAGCGTCATCGTAACCACAATCCTCCGCTGCCGCATTCACAAACCCAGCATTGTCGAAGTTTGACGGAATTGACTCAGGATTCTCTTCCAGCCAACCCCAGGCATCGAGTGCTGCCTGACGCAGGGTATCAGCAAACTCAGCATTGAAGTCGCTGTAGACCAATGCAGCATGAGCATAGGCACCAGCAGCCGAAATGGTTGCCGAGGCAGTCGGCGGTGCATAACGACGTGGCGTCACGTCGCTGCTTGGCGGGCTGCCACCGTTCCAGTTGATGGAGGCAAGCTTGTGCAGCACCGAGCCATCCTCGATCTGCATACGCAGCATCCACTCCATCTCCCAGCGGACCTCATCGAGCAGATCCGGCACACCATTGCCCGACTCAGGGATCTGATAGTCATCCCCCCAGACTGCAGGGCGCTCTTGATAGGCATAGAGCAGATTGTGCACTGTGCCATCGGCATAGTTGATGTACTTATTGTAATCACCAGCGTCATACCAGCCGCCATGCAGGTCACGTCCAGTGGCCGGATCGGAACTCTCCGGATCCTCCGGGATCATTGCTCGTACATCATAGTCCTGCTCCGCACCACCGTGGGAGGCACTGTCCACCCAGCGGGGATCAGCATAGGGCTCCTGCTTGGCGAAGTTCACCCGCTGGTAGAAGTAGCTGCGCACCGCCTGTTTCAGCACATCGGTATAGACATCTGCGCGGATATCAAAGGGATGTGAGGCGGCCTCATTCTCCGGATCGTAGACGTAGAATTCGCCTGTTTCGGTGAGTTCAGAGAAGTCGAACCACCAGGCCTTGTCTCCCGACTGGTCGTTGGTAGCACCCTCATTCCACTGGGTCAAAGCCCCGATGAAGGCGATGCTGTCATCAGCGGTGCGACGCACCTGATAGTCGCTGCCAGGGGCAAAGGTATCAGCGCTGTTGAAGCCCTCCTGCGGAGCAGCAATTACCGCCACCTTCTCCCCATCGGGCAGATAGCCAAACTGGTCGACATGGATATTGTTCGAGACGTTGAACTCCACCGGCGGGTTCTCCACCACCAGCACAGTGCGCATCTCTTCGGTAGAGTTGCCGGCATTGTCGCTGACGCTGTAGACCAGCATGTAGCTGCCAACGCTCCCGCTATCCACAGAGCCAGTGACCTCGATACGATCGCTGATATCGCCATCGAACGCATCGTTGGCGGTAGCACCCGGATCGCTGAACTCCACCCCCAGCTCCACCTCGTAGGGGTTGTCGCCGAGCAACGCGATGATCGGCGCACTGGCCGCTACCACGTCCACAGTGCGGATGACGGTCGCTGTGTTACCGGCACTGTCGGAGACCGTGTAGGTCAGCTGATAGCTGCCTGCGGTCTCGACATCCACCTCACCATCGACCAGGATGCGATCGGTGATATCACCATCCACATCATCCTCTGCGCTGGCACCGGGATCGATGAAAGGAGTGCCCGCCTCGATCGCAACTGGGTTATCACCTTCCAAGGTGATGACCGGGTCGGACGAATCGACCACCTCCACGCTACGGCTGGCGCTGGCGCTATTGCCCGCGGCATCAGTGACGCTATAGGTGACGGTATAGCTGCCAGCGGTGCTGGAATCGACCACTCCGCTTACCACAATCGAGCCACTCAGATCACCATCAAAGGTATCGTTGGCGGTGGCCCCTGGGTCAACGAAGGTCTCACCGGCCTGCAGGGTCATCGGGTTGTCACCCAGCAGGGTGATGACCGGCGCGCTGCCCGCAACCACGATTACAGTGCGGGTCGCAGTCGCCTGATTGCCCGCTGCATCCGCAACCTGATAGGTCAGGGTGTAGGTGCCGGCGGTCGCATGATCAACCGAGCCGCTGGCCTGAAGATTGGCACTCAGATCCCCATCCCGATCATCACTGGCCGTCGCGCCTGGATCACTATAAGCAACCGGACCAGCCTCACGGGTCACACTACTACCACCATTCAAGGTAATCACTGGCGCCACCGTATCCGGTGCTTCAGCGACCACAATCGTCACGCTGGCGCTGCCGGTGCCGCCCTGGTCGTCGGTGACAGTGAGGGTCGCCGTGTAGCTGCCGGGGCTGGTGTAGCTGTGGCTCGGGTTGGCGTCGGTGGCGCTGCCACCATCGCCGAAGACCCAGCTGTAGCTCTGGATGCTGCCGTCGGCATCGCTGGAACCGGCGCTGCTAAAACTCACTTCGAGGGGAGCCACACCATTGTCCGGGGTGGCGCTGGCCACCGCGGTGGGCGGCTGGTTGCTGCTGAGGGCGTTGAGGCTCAGGTCGTCGATCAGCAGGGTAGTGTATTCAGTGTAGTGGGTCTTCTGGTTGTTGTAGCCACCCAGGATCAGGCGGTGGCTGCCGGCGGCCAGGCTGCCGAGGGTGAGCTCAACCTGCTGCCAACCGGTGGTCTCGTCCGGGCCACCGTTGCCGTTGCCACTGATCTGGTCGATGTGGTCGTTGGGCGAGACGCCGATCAGCACCCCGTCGAGGCTGATCAGGATCTGGCTGAGCTCGTTGTCCTCGTAGAACGGGCTCTGGGTCAGGTTGTAACGGAAGCTGAGGGTAACCTCGCTGAGGCCGCCGAGTTCAAAGGCACGCTGCCAGCCGCCGGACATGCCGAAGATGTCGTCGCCGTTGATGCCGCCCAACACCACTTCGAGGCCACCGCCGCTAAAACCGCCAGCGGGCTGGTGGCTGCCGTCGGCGAAGCCCGGGGCGCTGGTGCCGCGATAGGCGTCGTCGACATAGCTGAAGCCGTCCGAGTCGCTGTCGAAGCCGGTCTCGATCAGGGTGGTGTTTTGCGTGATGGTGACCGTCGCGCTGGCGCTGATGCCGCCGTCATCGGCCAGGACGGTGAACGGGCCACCGGCGCTGCTGGCGGTGAACCGGCCGGTCTGGTCGATGGTCCCGCCGCCGCTGACGCTCCACACCGGGCTGGTGGCGATGGCGTTGCCGTATTGGTCGAGGCCGCTGGCCGTGAACTGCTGGCTCATGCCGACGCTGAGCGCGGCGCTAGCTGGGCTGAGGCTGAGGCTGGTCAGCACCGGCAGTGCGCCGGTGGTCGCCTCGGCAGCCTCGCCGGGCGCACTCTCGTTGCCGCCGGCATCGTAGGCGGTCACGCTGTAGCTGTAGGTCGTCTCGGGATCGAGGCCGCTATCGCTGTAGCTGGTGGTG
>NZ_KQ557132.1:0-18189 GCF_001443665.1 endosymbiont of Ridgeia piscesae
CACTACATCTTTCCTTTTCTGATCACGCTGTTCTTTTATCGTAGCCATGGAAAGCAGTATACACTGCCAATACTTTCGGAACCATTACTACTGGCATTGGGCGTAGTCGCATCAGATTCCCCAAAAATGTCACTCCATCCATACGCGGCATTTCAATATCCAGCGTCAAAACATCAGGTGACAATTTTTTTATTTTCTCTCTCGCCTGGTATGGGTCAACTGCGGTGCCAACAATTTGAATACCAGGATCGGCATCGAGAATCGATGTTAGGAGTTGCCGCACCAAAGCAGAGTCATCCACCACTAAAACTTTGATCATGCCATCCTCTTCTATCTATTCAGGATCCCCGCCCAACAATCTATCAATCGACATCAAAAAAGCTCTACCGCCCCTTCCAGCGGCTCTTGTTCAATATCGTGCTGATATACTTTTTCTCGCTGAACAATTGTATCGTTGTGCATGCGTTTAAGTTTTTTCACTCTAACCCGTCCACTCGCAGGGAAAAACACAACTTTTCTAGGATATATGTCTCCCACATCCTCGCTCATCAGCTTCAGCCCTTCCTCCTGAATGTATGACTTCACAAAATCGACATTATTCCCACCCACATTCGATATGTTGCTGATGATTTTCCCCCCACCGAATATCTTTACCGCAAGGTTTGGCCGGTGCCCTCCATGTTTAAGGATGTCATTGATCATGTGCTCCATTGCATAGTTTCCGTAACGGGTAGCCCCACTGATAATCGCCCCTCCTCCCCAGTTTCCGCTCTCACTAAGAGGCGGCATGAAGTGATTCATTCCGCCGATACCAAAGACTTGATCCCAAACACACGCTGACACACACGAGCCAAGAACTGTAGTAATAATTTCATCCTGCTTTGTAACATAGTATTCGCCAGGCAGAATCTTTGCCGCAGCAGTGGAATGTTGCCTGTCCCAGTAGCGGTTGATCCGTTCAAAGCCAGGAAGTGGCTTGCCTAATTGGTGACGCGACATTTTAATTCTACCTGATTTTTCTGTATATGGTCTTGCCAATTAACTCGAAACGATCAGTTAACTTAAACAATGACTCAGAATGCCCAATAAACAGATAACCTCCCTCTTTGATGTTGTCCGCAAACCGTTCAACCAACTTGGTTTTCGATACCTTGTCAAAATAGATAATCACGTTCCTACAAAAGATCACATCCTGCGGCTGTTCCAGCCGCCAATCCTCCATCAGGTTTAACTGACCAAAGCGGATTAACCCCATGATTTCCGGCTTAAGTCGCACCATCCCACTATTAGCCCCCTTCCCTCGCATGAACCATTTCTGCAGTCGCCTTGAATCAAGACCATCAACCCGCTCAGCGGAATAGATACCAGATGCTGCTTTCGCAAGGACATTGGAATCGATATCGGTTGCCAATATCTCCGCATTCCATCCAACATGAGGAGCGAGAGCCTCATGGAGAGTTATTCCAAGGGAATAAGGCTCTTCACCAGTTGAGCAACCTGCTGACCAAATGCGGACCTTCCGTTCGGCGGGCTTATTCTTCACCATTTCTGGGACAATAGTTTCAGAGAGATATTCAAAGTGGTGGTTTTCACGAAAGAATGAGGTTAAGTTGGTTGTTACCGCATTAACCAACTCGATCATTTCTTCACCATTTGGATCGCTTCGAATCAGATCACAGTAAGAATCAAAATCTGCCAATCCCAACTTACGCAACCTTCGTGAGAGGCGCGCATAGAACATATTGAACTTGTCGTCGGTAACAACAATGCCCGTCTTCTTGTTCGATATAGAGCGCAGAAAATCGAAGTTCTTCTGAGAAAAAACAAATTCTCGCTCAACCATACTCGACACAACCTCCATACACTGCACCATTGTTTACGGCAAACTTTCACTAGTCTTAAAAAATCGCCGTTTGGCAGCCTGCCCGCCGATCAAAAAAGCTCAATATCATTATCAGGCTCATGCGTTATCCCAACGCCATTAGCCAGCACCTCATCAACAGTTTTCCCTTCAAGCAAAGAATCAAACATTGCCTGTTCTTCACGCATATTGTACTTGGAGCGTATTTTTGTCTGCAGCCCAATCCACTCATTTGGGTTGAATATTCTACTTCCGTCCTCAACCAACTCAGAAAGGGCCGCCAACGCATGACTCACATGTGCCAATCGCTGTGATAGCTTGTCGTAAAATTGGAATGCAATAACACCAGCCTGCATCTTCTCAGAGATCAGACTGCTTTCCTTTTCTACTTCTGCAATTAGCCCCTCATCCTTTCCCGTGTTCTGCAATCGCTCAACTGCCTGAACAATTGAGCTTGAACTTTCAATCATAGAGGTAAATGAATTTGTAAGAGTCTCTACTGAGTCATCTCCTTCTCTCATGGCCACCTCAATCTGTGCCACTGCCAGATTCAGCATCCGAACGGTTTCACGAACCTGACTCCAGTCAAGATCAGGCTGGGTCGCAGTTGAAGGCAGATTGTTGTGCATTGACATCCCCATCTCCCCCTTGCCACTCATTCCGACTCACCCGCCAACTCAATGGCTTGGGCCACCCCCACCAACTTGACAGCATTGACAAGAACTTCTGAGGCACTCCCCCAAGAAATTTTCATGTGTTGCGAGTTTGCTTCTTTGAATATCGCGCATAGCAACTGAATGCCTGCGCCATCAATCCGCTCCACACTTCCTCCGTGAAAGGTGAGAGTGCCGCCTGTTGAGAGTGCAGACTTCACTGTATCGTGCAGATTGCTTACTTCCTGTATTGTCAGACTATCTCCAAGATTGATTCCGCCCATCTCATCATCCTCTTGATTAGGCGCAGCCACAGTCAGATCATCATCTGTTGTCTCATGTGCCTCATTGAGGGAGGCCTCGTTTTCATCACAATCAACCTTCTGCGCATCAGAATCCACCGACGCCACCTGTTGT
The DNA here is from genome assembly GCF_001443665.1 of endosymbiont of Ridgeia piscesae. Lineage (NCBI taxonomy): Bacteria > Pseudomonadati > Pseudomonadota > Gammaproteobacteria > endosymbiont of Ridgeia piscesae. The sequence goes on from NZ_KQ557132.1 coordinate 2,932, forward strand.
TCTGTGCCGGTCCCAATCTCTGGCACAGAATCAGCTACTGCACCCCCAGCAACATCAACTGGTACATCTTTGGCATCCAGTTCATCGAAATTAGCAAGCGGATCATGACTCATCACCGACGCCTGGGGTCCTTTTTTGGAAGTACTCACATTGTCCTCCTTTCAAGAAGATCGGTTGCCAGAGCCTCAAACTCTTTTGCTGACTGGCTTGATCGGCGATATTCGAATATGGTTCGCCCGACTCCCGGGCACTCCGCCATCACTGCGGCTTCCTTTATGGGGTTTGCCAACACCTGTCCGGGAAAATGGCCAAGCAGTTTGTTGCACACCTCCCTAAACAGTCGCCTGCGAGGATAGACACGACTCATCTCAATCCATTTTTCGTGGGGCTTTTCAAGATATGGCTCAAACCGTTTCAGCGTCATCATCATCTTGGCCAGACCACTGAGAGAGAGGTAATCACCACTAACCGGGATCAGAACCTCATCAGCAGCAAACATGGCATTCGAGACAAGAATTCCTGCCGATGGTGGACAGTCGAACAGGATAAAGTCTTGATCACTGAACTGACCTTCCAGCGCATTCTTAAGAATACTTGCCCTGGCGGCTCCCCCTCCCCTCAACTCTTCCACCTGCTGTAGGTTGTTACCCGCCGACACCAACTGCAATAAATCACGTGTATTTATCACTGCAGATTCCAGTTCTGCCCCGTTTAACAGAACCTGATCCACACCCTCCACAGGTGGCCGAAACATCCCCAGACTGGCTGCGAGCTGGCCTTGTGGATCAAGATCGACAACCGTAACTCGATATCCTTTCAAGGCCAGTGCATGCCCAAGATTGGTAGTAATGGTTGTCTTACCCACTCCCCCTTTCTGGTTGATTACCGCAATACGGCGCATGCTTTTATTTACCTCAGATCAGTCGACGTTTTCTAAGGAGCTCTGAACGAATCACAGACGACAACTTTGCGGTCCATATTTCCCTCTGCTGCGTTTGAAATCTAGGCAATAGACCGCTTATTACCTGCGATTTCCGCCTTGCATCGGAAAACTTGCCCTCACAATTCTGCTCGCCAAGATTCATCCAGAGGCGCCTAACACCCCTAGATCATCAGGGGAAAACAGCTTATCCACATCCAGAAGGACGACCATTCGCTCACCCTCTGAGACCATCCCTGTAATAAACCGGGTGTTAATATGAGCCCCCAAATCAGGCGCAGACCTCGTCAAACTGTCACTTATATCAAGCACATCTGACACACCATCCACCACAACCCCGACTATGTTGCTTCCCTCGCCCTGCTCAATAGAAAGCACTATGATCACCGTTGTCGGCGTATACTCGATTTTTTCAAGCTTAAAGCGCGCCCGAAGATCAATGATCGGAACAATGGCGCCACGCAGGTCGAGCACTCCCTTCACATACTCCGGGGTGTCAGGCAAAGCCCTCACCTCTTCCCATCCCTTGATCTCTTGCACACGAAGGATATCCACGCCGTAGTGCTCACCACCAAGAGTAAAACTCAGATACTGGCCACTCACCGACTGCGCCACCTCAGTTGAACCAGCCTCACTACCTACCTTCATATCAGCAACCATTTTTAAACCTCATTGCCACTCTCTGTCATACAACAAGGATTACTCTTCCACCATTGCTTCTACCCGCTTTAGCAGATGGATGATCTCATCTGAAAGCGGGCCAACCTCTGCAAATGCAGCCTCTGCGTTTTCATCATCTCCAGCGTTCCGAAGAGAAACCACATCTTTGATAACGGAGTGCATCTTCTCATGCAGCTTCTCCATCACCTGCATCTCTTCGATATGCCCATACTCATCCATAGCAAAACCATAGAGCCACTTTCCAAGTGCGCAATCACGATGAGACACTGCCTCTTCGTTATGCATCGACTTCTTACCATCCAAAAAGTCACGCAACCGCATCTTCCATGAGAGATGTGCAGCGCGAGCAGCATGAAAATCGAAGCTATCTGCCTCTTTTTCTTCGCAAGCTCCACCACTATGCTTGTTCTCTAGGTTGAAAAACCGTATCAACCTTTCCATATCCTGCGCCTTTTCACTCATAGCGACCGCTGTTGAAGAAGTCTGCTCCGCCAACGCTGCATTCTGCTGAGTCAACTCATCCATATTGGTAACAGCCTGGTTAACCTGTTCAATACCTTCCGATTGCTCGAGACTTGCCGCTGCAATTTCAGAAACGATATCCCCAACCTTTTTAACTTCTGAAACAATCTCTTCCAGAGTGGAACCCGATTCATTTACCAGGCTTGCTCCACTTTCAACCTTCGCAGCACTGTCTTTGATCAGATTTTTTATCTCCTTCGCAGCAGTCGCGCTTCTACCGGCAAGATTTCTTACCTCTGTAGCAACCACTGCAAAACCACGCCCCTGCTCTCCGGCCCGAGCCGCCTCGACAGAGGCGTTCAACGCAAGAAGATTGGTTTGAAATGCAATCTCGTCGATAACACCGATGATCTCCGAGATCTTGTTACTTGACTGGTTAATTTCATCCATGGCATGAATCGCATTTTGTACGACCGCTCCACCGCGCTCTGCAGAGCTTCTCGCCCTCATCGCCAACTGATTAGCCTGTTGCGCATTGTCCGCATTGTTTCTAACCGTTGATGTCAACTCCTCCATACTTGCAGCAGTCTCCTGAAGACTGCTCGCCTGCTGTTCGGTACGGGCAGACAGATTACTATTGCCCGAAGATATCTCGCCCGCCGCACCGATCATGCTGTCCGTTGCCTCTCTCAATTGAGCGATCATTCTGTTGAGATTAAATGTAGATTCGTTCACCGCCTCCTTAATTTCGCCAAAGGTTCCTGAATATTCATGCGTGATCCCTTCGCTCAGATCCCCTTCTTTGACCCGCTTCATCGTGCTAGCTACATCATCAAAAACGCGGCTCATCTGATCGATCAGAGCATTGATCCCTTTTGCAAGATGACTAAAGAAACCTGTTTTTCCTTCCAGGCTGACCCGCCTGCTCAGGTCACCGTGGAGCGCTGCTGCCACGATATTCTCCAGCTCATCCTCGACAGCCACTTCACTGGTCCGGTCACTCCATTCCACTGCAGTACCCAGACGCCGGCCATCCTCCGTAAGCACCGGATTGGCGATAATGCCCATGGTTCGACCGCCAATCCTCAACTCTGATCTATAAGTTTTTGTGAGACCTTCTAGTATTTTTGCCTCGCGCTCAGAATGCTTGTAGAGCAGATCAATGTTTGTCCCCATCAACTGACTGGCATCAAACCCAGGCAACTGGCTACGAATATCTGCTTCAGCCACCTCAAACAGAGAGCGAACGGTCTTGTTCATGTAGACGATATTACGTTCATTGTCTGCCATCATTACACAGCTTGAGACGTTATCCAGTGCAGTCTTGATGCGGGCTACTGATTCCGCCCTCTCCCTGGCATCGTTAACGTCAAACCCTACCTTCGTCTGCATAATTTTGATGCCGCGATAGAGATCACCAATCTCATCTCCACGACGTAACTCAATGTCATCGGAAAAGTGGCCTTCAGCGATTCGGCGAAAATACCCGAGTGAAGCCTCTATGGGGTTCAAAACAGCACGTTTCAGTACCAGGAAGAAGATAATAAAGAGCATGATGAAACCAACCGGCGGCATCAGAGCAGACACGCTCTTTCCAAAACCTATGGTGCTTTCAAGCTCGGCTGTTTGAGCAGACGTCAAGCGGGCGTACTCCATCTTCAGCGTCTCAAGACCCTCAAGCGCAGGCTGATCATTGATCTTGACCACGCCATCGATTGCAGTTGGCGACTCTCCAGCGGTACTCATACTCACCACTTGGTCGATCATTCCGGCATAACTGTCAGCGACACTACGTATTTTCGACAGCGCTTGCTGTTCCTCTGACGAGACTGAAGCAAGGGCGGCGTACTGATCCAAAAGTTTCAGTAGCCTTTGATAATTGCCGCGGAACCGCTCTGCATACTTCAGCTGGCCACGCAGCACATAGTTTTTAAAGTTGTGTATCGCACCACCACAGCCAAGTTGTGACTTCATCTCAGAGAGTAGAGTCTGCCGCTCTGCAACCTGCTCCTGATAGTTATGCCACTGCACCTCTGCATGCTGCATAGGACTCCATGCCGCCACTCCGGAAATCAAAAAGCTCACAGCCATGAACAACATGACCAGATAGAACTTCTTCAACAGAGGCAGATTTCCTATTCCTTTCAGTCTGCGAGTCAGCCAGCCATCACCTTTATAACTGCCACTGTTGATAGCCCGATAGAGCACTTCTGCATCTTCAACCTCCTCCGCTGTAGGCTTGGTGCGCACTGACATGTACTCCACAACCTGGCCATTCTAATAGATAGGCGTTACGTTTGCCTTGACCCAGTAATGGTCACCACTCTTTGCCCGATTTTTGACGATACCGGTCCAAGGATGCCCCCTCTTAATCGTATCCCAAAGATCCTGAAACGCCGCCGCAGGAACATCTGGATGACGCACGATATTATGATTCCTACCAAGCAACTCAGCCTCGCTAAAGCCTGAGATCTCGATAAAGGCACCATTGGCAGAGGTGATCATGCCTTTCAGATCTGTCGTGGAGACAATGATCGTATCTTCCTGCAACGGGATCTCGACCCCGGTTACCGGCTGGTTGACTTTCATAGCGCGATCTCTTTCATCAGTTTTCTGTTCAGGCCTTGCTTCAAGCAGTCAAACGCTTTGCCAAGGCAGATACATAGTTGGGTTGCAATGCTGCGGCGTTAAAACTCTTCCCATTCATCGCTATCGCTTTCAGGCACTGGGGTGATCTTGCGAACGCTGCTCTGTGTGGATTGCGAAGCAGCCACAGCCTCTTTTGCCACCGGTGATTGCTTCATCTCTCTTACAGGCTGGATCCGCTTCGCTCTCGCTGTTGGAAGCGGCGCTGCAGAATGCCGACTTGTTGCATCAGTCTTAAAAAAACGCACCAGAGAATCCAGCTGCTGCGCCTTTTCATTCATTGAGGCTGCGGCTGCAGATGTCTGCTCTGCAAGCGCAGCATTCTGCTGCGTCACCTCATCCATGCTGGTCACAGCAAGATTGACTTGATCGATGCCAGAGGACTGTTCCTGACTGGCCGCTGCAATCTCTGAGATGATGTCGCCAACCTTCTTTACGCTGGTCACAATCTGCTCCAGCGTTTCACCCGACTCATTCACCAGTTCGGCACCGCTTTTCACCTTATGCACGCTGTCCTGGATCAACTCCTTGATCTCCTTGGCTGCAGTGGCGCTACGTCCGGCCAGATTCCGCACTTCGGTCGCAACCACCGCAAACCCCCGTCCCTGTTCGCCGGCTCGGGCCGCCTCTACCGAGGCATTCAGCGCCAGCAGGTTGGTCTGAAATGCGATCTCGTCAATCACGCCAATGATCTCAGCAATTTTGCTGCTGGCGGTATTGATTGCATTCATCGCCTGTACTGCACTGCTGACGACTTCACCACCATGTTCCGCAGTACTCCTGGCGCTGGCGGCAAGCTGATTCGCCTGCTGGGCATTATCTGCATTGTTGCGCACCGTGCTGGTCAGCTCCTCCATCGAGGATGCCGTCTCTTCCAGGCTTGCAGCCTGCTGTTCGGTACGGGAGGAGAGGTTGTTGTTGCCAGCGGATATCTCACCAGCCCCGGTACGGATCACGTCGGCGGATTCATTCAGCTGCACCACCACCTTCTCAAGGTTCGTGATGGTGCTATTGACGTTGTCCCTCACCTCGCCAAAGGTGCCAGCATAGTCAGCGGAGATAGGCTTGGTCAGATCACCTTTAGAAAGTCGCTGCATCGCCTGACCAATATCAGAAAACACCTGATCAACAGTATTGATCAGCTCGTTGATCCCCCCCGCCAGCTGGACAAAGAAACCTGTCTTGCCTTCAAGTTCGATCCGCTGGCTGAGATCTCCGCCTTTCGCTGCGCCTACAATGGCATCGATCTCACGCTCCACTTTCAACTCTTCGGTAATATCGATCCATTGGGTCACACGACCCTGATAGTCCCCATCACTGTCTAACACGGGACTGGTAATCAACTTGAAACTGCGCGACCAGGCATCAAACTGGCTAGTGCGTGTTTCAGAAAGCTGCGTCCGATACATCTCAGCCAGCTTTTCATCAGGAAAGAAATCGGCAAGACTGGAACCAAGCAACCCATCGACGTCAAATGGCTTACCCTGGCTGCGGACATTCTCACCCAAGACTTCGAACTGGGCACGGGCGGCCTTGTTCATAAAGATCAGGATGTTGTCCTTATCCGATACGGTAACGCTGGTTGAGCTGTTATCCAGCGCCTCTTTCAAGCGTCCTGCTTCGTTCGCCTGCTCACGCGCATCCATCACATCGAAACCTAGCTTGATCTGGGTCGATTTGAGGCTTTGGAGCATCTGACCGATCTCATCATCACGATCGTTCTCGACCCAATCGAAGTAGTTGCCTTCAGCTATCTGATCCAGCTTCTCCTGGATATACTTCATGGGACGAGTAATGTGGCGGTTAAGGAAGGCACCACTGACCAGGGTGATCAGCGATAGACCAGCCAGTAACGCCAGAAAAGTCGTCTCGGCCACCTGGAAATGCACCATCGCGGCCAATCCCACGAACATTACGACCATCAGGAACAGAATGGTGTTGAGTATGGTTTTCAGCTGCAACCGCTTAAAGCCAGCAGCCAAACGGGCCAGGCCCTTGGGTGCCAGAGTCGCATTGCTATCGGCCAGCAGACCCCGGTAGAGCGGCTCAACCGCAGCGATTTCCTCCCGGGTTGGCGGTGTTCGAACCGACATATATTCAGTCACGCGGCCATTGCTGCGCAGTGGCGTAACGTTAGCCTTGACCCAGTAGTAATCACCGTTTTTGCAGCGATTCTTAACAATGCCGGTCCAGGGTTTACCGGCCTTGCTGGTCTCCCACAGATCTTCAAAGGCCTGAGGCGGCATATCCGGGTGTCGCACAATGTTGTGATTTTTGCCGTACAACTCCCGTCGGCTGAATCCACTGATCTCGACGAAATCTTTGTTGCAGTAGGTGATAGTGCCTTTGAGATCGGTCTTGGAAACCAAGATACTGCCTGGCTTCATATAGCGTTCATTATTGGTGACGGGTTGATTGATCTTCACTTACCTTCTCCCATTTGCATCAAATGCCCGCTCAGGCATTGACGACACTCTCTTGTTCCTGCTCACGCCTCTGGCTGAAGAGCTGATCGATATCCAGCAGCATGATCATCCTGCCCTCGGCATCGGCCAGCCCACTGATGAACTCAGTGGCAATCGCTTCACCAAATTCCGGGGTATTACGAATGGTATTGGGGTTGGCGTTGAGCACATCTGAAACTGCATCAACCACCATGCCCATCGCCCGTGAATTGTTTTCGCCATTAACACGCACAACAATCACCACGGTGTCTTTACTGTAATCTTGAGGCTCCAGGCCCAGCCTTTGGCGCAGATCGAAGATCGGCACGATGGATCCACGCAGGTTGAGCACACCTTTGACATAGTCCGGCGCATTCGGAATACGCGTGACAAGCTCCCAGCCCCGAATCTCCTGTACCCGCAGGATATCCACGCCGTAGTCTTCGCTGCCGAGGGAGAAAGTCAGGTACTCCTGACCCGTCATCTCCAGCTCCACCGGCTCAAGTTTCTTTGCTGTATTCATCTGCTCACCCTTTGTCAGGCAATCCGCTTCTCGTTGACTTGGGCCTGGGTCGCCAATCGCAACAGGCCAGGGATGTCGATAATCAGTGCGACGGAGCCATCCCCAAGGATGGTCGCTCCGGATATGCCCTCCACTTTTTTGTAGTTGGCTTCAAGGGATTTGATCACCACCTGCTGCTGGCCAAGTAGGTCATCAACAAACAACCCGCAATGGCGTCCTTCACCCTCGACCACTACCAGCAATCCCTCTTTCAGGCTTGTGGCCTTGACGTCTTCAATGCCGAACACCTCGTGCAGCCTGACGATCGGCAGATACTCACCGCGCAGCTTGAAGGTCTCGCCGCGGCCGGCGACCAGATTGATCATCTCCTCCGAAACCTGGATCGATTCGATGATTGAAACCAGCGGCACGATATAGGTCTCTGAGCCGACAGATACGGTCTGGCCATCGAGGATCGCAAGGGTCAGCGGCAGTCGGATGATGATGGCAGAGCCCTTGCCCGGATCGGATTCGATCTCGATGCTGCCACCCAGTTCGTTGATGTTTCTGCGCACCACATCCATGCCAACACCACGGCCAGAAACATCACTCACCTCGTCCGCCGTTGAGAATCCGGCCTGGAATATCAGTTCATAGATCTGCCGGTCCTCAAGCATATGGCCTTCTGGGATAATTCCTCGCTCGATCGCCTTTGCCTCGATCTTGTCGCGATTGAGGCCACGTCCATCATCGCGGATCTCGATGACGATATTGCCACCCTTGTGGGATGCGCTGAGCTGGATCACACCAGTCTCAGGCTTGCCGGCGCTAATACGCTCATCGGGCATCTCGATGCCGTGGTCGAGGCTGTTGCGCACCAGATGGACCAACGGGTCACCGATCTTTTCGATCACCGTTTTGTCCACCTCGGTATTTTCGCCGCTCACCTTCAGCTCGATCTTCTTGCCAAGCTTGTTGCTCAGATCATGCACCAGGCGGGGAAAGCGGCTGAAGGTAAAGCTGATAGGCAGCATGCGGATCTGCATCACGCTCTCCTGCAGCTCACGGGTGTGGCGTTCCAGCTGGCCCAAGCCATCATTGAGCCGCTCTAGCTTGCCCATATCGAAATCCTCACCCAACAGGCTGAGCATCGACTGGGTGATAACTAGCTCACCCACCATATTGATCAGGCTGTCGATCTTGGCGATATCTACACGGATCGACCCGCCGCCACCGCCTGCAGTCCGATTACCACTGGTACGCCGCTCTTTTCCCGATCGCCGATTCTTTTCAACGCGGCGCTCTGGTTGCGGCGGCACTGCTTTTAACTGAGGGGGTTCTGCTGACGCCGCGGTTTTCGGTTCAGCAGCTGATAATTCGGAGACGCTGGCTTCCTCTGCCTCGGATTGCGACATCAAGGGCATGATGATGAGCTCACAATCATCCTCAACCCAGACAAACACCTCATCCAAGGCCTCCCGGTCCACCGCTCCATGGAGGTAAATGTCCCATGAAATGTAGCTATCTTCCGGCTCGTAGCTCTGCAGCGCTGGCAGAGCCTCGAGATCCGCCTGTAGCTCCAGCCGGCCCAGTTCCGCCAGCTCACGGATAATGCGTAGCGAGTCATTACCCGTGCGCATCATTTTCAGCAACGGCCGGAACACGATATGCCAACCTTCAGTTTGGGGCTCCACGGTTTCCGCAGCGCTCACCACTTCCGGTGTTGACGCCTCGCCTGCCACTGCCGTTTTGTTGCTGAGAATCTGCTCCAGCTCCGCCTGCTGGCTTTTGACCTTCTCCTGCTCGACCTCGCCCTCTTCACTGGCGGCGCTGAGCATATCCCGCAGGATATCTACCGAGCGCAGCAATGCATCTACCGCCTCACTGGTGACCGGGCGTCGCCCATCCCGCATCTCATCCAGCAGGGTCTCCATGACATGGGTGAAACTGGCGATGTCGTTGAAGCCAAAGGTGCCGCTGCCACCTTTTATGGAATGGGCGGCACGAAAGATGGCATTGATCTCTTCGTCGTCAACTGTGCCAGGGTCCATATTAAGCAGCCCGGACTCCATGATCTCCAGGCCTTCAAAGCTCTCCTCGAAGAAGACCTGATGAAATTGCGCCATGTCGATCGACATGATCTCTCCCCCCCGTGATGGCAAACTGTCAGATGAGTGGCTATCAGCCGATGACCTTTTTCACCGTAGCCAGCAATTGATCGGGATTGAAGGGTTTGACGATCCAGCCGGTCGCACCGGCGGACTTGCCCAGCTGCTTCTTGTCGCCACTCGACTCCGTGGTCAACATCAGGATTGGGGTAAATTTGTATGCAGGAAGCGCTCGCAACTCTTTTATCAATGCAATGCCGTCCATATTAGGCATATTGACGTCTGTAATCACTAGATTGACCGACTGCCCTTTGGCTTTGCTCAATGCATCAACGCCATCAACCGCCTCAATCACCTGATAACCCCCACCCTTAAGGGTAAAAGAGACCATCTGACGCATGGAGGCGGAATCATCGACTGCAAGAATGCTTGCCATGCCTTTTCTCCTGAGTGTGTATTTGTGGGTTTTCCCTGGAGCGGAATGCCGACAACCCGGAGCGAGTTCACTACGGCAACCAACCAGCTACACGCTGACTATCGGCCCGGGAAAACGATTCTTTAGGCTTAAAAATGACGCGGCCATCAGCAACCGGGGCCAGCGGAAACGAAGGGAATAGAGTCAGCGGCCGAAGGCCGCCGAAGTACTCAAGCAAAAGATAGGGTAAATCTTTGTCTTATGGCCGGTGTAGAAGAAGCTTCAGTGCATTGCGGTCCGTGCCGGAGAGACAGGAGGGGAACACCGCTCATTCGGTGAATCGATTTGCGATCGCCTGAAAGGAGTCCTCCAAATCGAGAAAGGCTCTGACCACCTCGGGATCAAAATGGCGGCCTCTCTCCTCTCGGATCATCTCAACCGCAGTCTCATGGGAGAAGGCTTCTTTGTAAACGCGGGAAGTGATCAAGGCATCATAGACATCCGCCAGCGCCATCAGACGTCCACTCAGGGGGATCGCCTCACCTATTAGGCCATTCGGGTAGCCAGTTCCATCCCATTTCTCATGGTGGGTCAGGCAGATCTCACGGGCAAGTTGCAGAAAAGCGGTACTGCCCAACTCCTGCTCTGCTCTCAACAGGGCATCGAAACCATACTGGGCATGACGTTTCATCTCCTCCCATTCAGCTGGATCGAGCTTACCCGGCTTCAACAAGATCTTGTCAGCCACCCCCACCTTGCCGATATCGTGCAGCGGCGCCGATTTGAAAAGCAGGTCGATATACTCATTATTCAGGGTTTTCTGGAAGCGCGGATAGGCTTTGAGATGGTTGGCCAGCAACTGTATGTAGTGCTGGGTACGCCGAATATGGTTTCCGGTTTCGTTGTCCCGCGTCTCGGCCAGTGACGCCAGACAGAAGATCGCTACATCCTGGGTACGGGAGATCTCATGGGTACGTTCCCTCACCCGCTCTTCAAGCAGCTGGTTCTGATTTTTCAGGATCCGTCGGGTCTGACTCAGGGCCAAGTGGGTCTTGACCCGTGACAGCACAAGCGGCGGGCTCATGGGCTTGGTAATGTAATCCACCGCCCCCAGCTGAAAACCACGGATCTCATCATCGACTTCACTCTTCACGGTGAGGAAGATCACCGGAATATCGACAGTACACGGATCAGCTTTGAGCTGTTTACAGACTTCATAGCCATCCATCTCTGGCATCAGAATGTCGAGCAGGATCAAGTCTGGCGGAATCTCGCTGCTGACGCGGGAGAGCGCCTGCTGTCCGCTCTTGGCGACAGTCACCCGGTACTGTTCCCTGAGCAGATCGACCAATACATTGATGTAGAAACTCTCGTCATCTACCACCAGAATGCTGTGTCCGGTATCACTCGTCATCCAGGACCTCGTCTATCGAAATATCCAGCGCTTCTATTATCTGCCCGAAAATATCGGCAGCTTCGTCAAAATCATAGTTCATGACAGCATCCCGCAGGCTTTCCGCCTGTTGCCCGAGGTCCACCCGTTTGAAACGCACATCGTTCACCAGTCGTTCGACGCTCTCACGCGCATCAGCATCACCCGAAGTGAACTGCTCCTTAAGCGTAACGAGTAACGACCTTAACTCCGCATCAGTAAGCGCCGGCTCACTCACCTGGGGCAGACCGAACACCTCTCTGTGGCTGGCACGCTCCTGCTGCATCAACTGGCCCAAGCCGGCAAACACTACCTCTGCCTGTCGGCAAAAATCCTCAATCAGTGACGGCAGCTCATCCTCTCGGGCTTGCCGCATAGCGCTCTCCAGTTTGCCGGCACTCTGTTCCAACTGGCGTGCACCAATATTTCCCGCCACCCCATGCAGCGTATGTGCTAGGCGCATCGCATCCCCCATCTCCAGCTGTTGCAGCAACACTTTGAGATGCTCACAGCTGCCAGCGTGGTGGCTGATGAATCCCTTTAGCAGTTTGAGATAGAGCGCCCGGTTACCGCCCACCCGCTGCATCCCCCAGTTCAGATCCACTCCAGGCACCGCATCAGGGAAGGCCGCCTGATCCTGTGGGAGATCTGCAACCTCAGCCTCTGACAGCAGTTGCTCGCCGAGCCAGTGACGCAGGGTTGCCAGTAGTTTTGCGGGGTCGATCGGCTTCGACAGATAATCGCTCATGCCCGCATCAAGACACTTCTCCCGGTCACCGCTCATGGCGTGGGCGGTCATAGCGATAATCGGCAGCTGTTGCAGCTCCGGTTGCTGCCGAATCTGCCGGGTTGTTTCATAACCGTCCATCAGGGGCATCTGCACATCCATCAGCACTAGATCAAACGCACTCTCCTGCAGCCGCCGCAATGCAGCCCTGCCATCCTCCGCCACCAGCACCAGCAGACCAAAACTCTGTAACAGCTCTAGCGCCACCTGTTGATTGATCGAGTTATCCTCCACCAGCAGTACCTTGCCTTTGAGACGCCCTGGAGTCACACCGAAGCGGGCAGCTGGCACCGTCTCACGTACCCGCCCCGACTCTTTGAAGACCGACATGATGGTGTCGAACAACAGTGAAGGGTTCGCCGGCTTGAGCAACACCGCATCCAGACCAGCGGCCTGCGACTGCTGCATCAGTTCCTCCCGGCCGAAGGCGGTAACTAGGATCGTCTTCGGCTGCTGCACCAACGCCAGCTCCTGCTTGATGTGCTGCACCGCGTCGATACCGTTGACCGGCGGCATGTGCCAATCTATCAACACCAGCTGAAACGGCTTCGGCTTGGCCAGACCGACCGCCCCGGCCCCCATCAGGAGTTCGTAGGCCTCCGCCGCGTTGGCGCCGACCTCCACCTCAAAGGAGAAGGAACGCAACATATCTGCCAACACCGTTCGCACCATTGGGTTGTCATCCACCAGCAGTACCCGCATCCCCTGCAGGTCCGGGTCGGGTTCGAACTGACGCGGTTGCTGCCCCGGTTGCAGACCGAACGCCAATTCGAAGCGAAAACAGCTCCCCTCTCCCAGCCGGCTCTCCACTGAGAGTTGCCCCTGCATCAGTTCCACCAGCTGCTTGCAGATGCTCAGCCCCAGCCCGGTGCCACCGTAGTGGCGACTGGTGGAGCCATCCGCCTGAACAAAGGCATCAAACAGATGTGGCAGGCGTTGAGGATCGATGCCGATTCCGCTGTCTCTTATTTCGAAACCGACCCGCACTTGCTGCGCTGAGCGATCCAGCAGCCGTACCGAAACCACCACTTCGCCGCTTTCGGTGAATTTGATTGCATTCTGCGCCAGATTCAGCAGCACCTGCCCAAGCCGCAGCGGATCACCGATCAGCCGGTCCGGCACATCCAATTCGCGCTCAAAGACCAGCTCCAGCCGCCTCTCCACCGCTTTGATATTGAGCAGGGTGGCGAGGTTCTCCAGCACCTCATCGAGCTGAAAGTGGGTGGTCTCGATCTCCAGCCGGCCCGCCTCAATCTTGGAGAAGTCGAGGGTGTCGTTGATGATGCCCAGCAGGTGGAGGGAAGAACTCTGGATCTTCTGCAAATAGTCAAGCTGCTTCGGCGTCAATTCGGTCTGCAGTGCCAGATGGCTCATACCGATGATCGCGTTCATCGGGGTACGGATCTCGTGGCTCATGTTCGCCAGGAAGTTGCTCTTGAAGCGGTTCGCCTGCTCAGCAGCCTCTTTCGCCTCCGCCAGCTCCCGTTCCATACGGATTCGATCGGTCAGATTGACCAGTATGCCGAGGTTCATGAGTTTGTCACCGATACGAATCGGAATAGCAGAGAGTAGCCCCTCGATCACTCCACCCCGATCGGTGGCAAAACGGATCGGATAACTGTGGATCTGGCCCTCCACCTGAAACCGCTGCAACACCTCGACCCGGTCACTCTCACTCAGATAAAAGCCCAACATGTTGCGTCCGATCAGCTCTCCACTTTCACACTCGACATCCAATGCCGCCTGCGGGTTAGCCATCTGGATAGTGCCTTCCAGGTCGCTGATGGTGATGGCCAGGGGAATGGTGTTGATGATGTTTCTCAACTGCTCCTCACTGCGTTGCAATCGGCGCTGCTCGCGCCTTAGATACACCACCCAGAGCGCCGCCAACAGAATGATCAACACCGCACCGATCGCGATCTGCAACGCCAGCGTGTAATCCACCCCCATCTCGTAGCGCACTGCAAACCACTTCTGGCGGATAGCTATCACCTCTTTCTGGGGGATCACATCCAGCGCCTTCTGCAGGATTGAGACCAGTTCGGGCCAATCCTTGCGCACCCCGACACTCAGATCGAAACTGTAAGGAGTGGGGGCGGCAACCTTGACGTTGCTGATGCCCCGGTTAGTGATCAGGTAACTGCCCACCGTCAGATTACCTATATAGGCATCCACCTCTCCCAGAGAGAGTCGTCGTAGCGCCTCTTCCGAGGTGGGTACCTGCACCACCTCAATATCGGGATGATCCCTTTTCAGGTAGTCGAGGGTCACATACTCCTGCTCCACCACCACCCGCTTGCCACTGAGATCCTCCAGGCCGGTGATCAGAGCCGCATCGTCACGCACAAATACCACAAAAGGAAAGTTGAGATAGGGGCGAGTGAAGTTGAGAAAGCTGTCACGCGCTTCATCTCGCACCAGCGCCGGCACCAGATCCAGCTGCCGCCCACGCGCCTTCTGCATCACCTTGGCCCAGGAGGTAGACTCTTCGATGACAAACTCCACCCCGAGCATCTCGCCCACGACCTTCATATAGTCGGCGACGATGCCACTATAGCCACCATCCTGCGGCACAAACTCAACCGGCGGCCAGGCCGGGTCGACCCCCAACCGGATGACGCCATGCGCGGCCAGCCAGGCCCGCTCTTCCTTGGTCAGTTTCAACACAGGACCTGCCTCGGGCACCTCTCCACCTGGCGATAACCAGCGATTGAGAATCACCCGCCGTTCATCCTCGGTAATGCTATTAATCGTTCCGAAAGTATTGGCAGTGTATACTGCTTTCCATGGCTACGATAAAAGAACAGCGTGATCAGAAAAGGAAAGATGTAGTGGAGGCGA
>NZ_KQ557132.1:18289-90666 GCF_001443665.1 endosymbiont of Ridgeia piscesae
GCGCACTTCGCTGATTAAGAGTTTCTTCCGCATGTCAGATACAAAGTATATTTTGGCAAGTTCAAAAATAGACTGCCAATACTTTCGGAACGATTAATATTCAGGGCCTTATCGAGGATCGACACCAATGGTACCCACGCTGGATCCTGGTGTACCGCGAAACGCTGCAGTGCCGGACCAAATCCGGGGTCACCGCTAAAGTGCAGATTGCTAAGCTGCTGCTCTTCAATTAGCCATTGCGCTACCGAGCGGTTTCCCACATAGGCGTCCACCTCACCCCAAGAGAGTTTTTTCAGCGCCTCCAGCGTATTGGAAACAGGCAATAACTCAATCTGCGGATGGCCTTGCAGTTGCTTCATGGTGGAGAAGCCATTCTCAATGGCGACTTTGCGCCCATAGAGATCCTCAATGGTGTGAATTGCCTGCTCATCCTTGCGTGTGACTATGGCCTTCATCACCGTAAAAAACTCACTGGTAAACCAGAGATCCCTGGCGCGCTCCTCTGTTTGTACAATCGACATGCCGAGTTTGAGTTCACCCGAGCTGACCCTGGCCAGCATCTGCTTGAAGGTGGGGCCAGGATGAACCCGAAACTCAACCTTGAGACGTTCGCCAATCAGTTCGAGGTAGTCATGGGCAATACCGCTGTGCAGCCCCTGCTGATTCATGAAGTCAATTGGCGGCCAGGCCCCATCCACTCCAATCTCGATCACAGGATGCCGATCCAGCCAGGCGCGTTCTTCCGCGTTCAGTGTCAGCTGCGGCATCGATATCCTGCCGCTGTCCCGCCCCGCCCCCCAGCGATCGGCGATCACCTGAAACTCCTGGGGGCTGATCTGCTTCAGTCCCGCATCAATCAGATCCAACAACTGCGCATTGCCCTCACGCACAGCACCACGATAGTCGCGAGAATAGAAGGGCCGATCTGAGAGACGGCGAAATGGGTTCGGCTCACCTGTCTTTGCGAAAAAATGACTTAGATTGGCGGCGGGGGAGATAAACGCCTTCACCCGGCCCTCAAGGGCCGCTTGGTAGAGTGTCTCAAAGTTATCGAAGAGCACCAGTGAGACCCCTTTGAGGTGCTCTCTGGCGTAGCTATGGGTAAATCCTTTGGGCACACCGATGACAAACCCTTCGAGATCCGCCTCCGTTTTCACTCCGAGGATGTTTTTGTGCAGGTAGAAGAAGTATTCGATCCCGATGGTGGGCCGGGTGAACTCATAGAGCTGATCCCGTTGTGCCGAGTAGAACATGCCGGCATGCAGATCGGCCTCGCCACTGCGCACCATCTCCAAAGAGCGCTCCCAGCTAGTCTGTTTGAAGGCTACCGGGATGCCGCTCTTTTGCGACCAGAGCCGCCAGATATCGGGCAGAATGCCGGCGGCCCTGCCGTCAGCATCGGTAAATTTGAAGGGCGGGGTGCCGGCATTGTAGACCACCACCAGCGGTCCGGATGTGGGTGAATCCATCTCTGCGACGGCCCAGGTATATTGGCAAGCCAGCAACCACAATAACGCGGACACCACCCTCCCGATCCAGACCTGGCCAGCCGCTATTGCTGTCATGCCCACTTATACTCGCTGAATCGCACTCTGCACCGTTTCAATCTCTCACAAGCTATTCACTCAAAAATCGTAGTTGAAGATCAGCCGCAGGTCATTCCTTGGTTACCTCAAACAAGCCCGTGTACTCCCCAGCCCAGCTAAAAAAATAATCCGCCAATCACGCAAACAACGCGACTATTGTGTAAACCCGGTTATGCCACTTCAGCCCGTTATCCGACACTCTTATTCGCGTTCATCTGAGTGTTTTGCGGACTGAATCCCTGCCTTTATCGATATTGATGCTCACCCGGATTTCTTCCAAAATAGGCGGGCTTCAACGGCAGAGCTTTTTCGAGTCGCACCGCTTGAGGCGGTAGTTTATCCAAATTGAATTAATCTTCGGTTTCTAAGCTAGAATAGCGGCGATCATCCTATAGATAAGTTCGAGCTGTTGATGCGTTTGCCCTATTTCATACTGTTCTGTCTTGGCCTGAGCTGGCTCCAGACATCCGCTGCGCTGACATTCTCACTGCCACCCGAGGGCGAGGATCTGGTCGGTGAACTCATCGAGCTCAAGACCCGTTACGAGGATACCTTTTCCGATATTGCGCGAGGCCACGACATGGGGTTCCGCGAGGTCAGCCAGGCCAACCCTGGAGTTGATGCCTGGCTACCGGGCGAGGGTACAGAGATCTTTGTCCCACAACTATTTATCCTGCCCGATGTTCCCCGCGAAGGGGTCGTCATCAACCTGGCAGAACTGCGCCTCTACTACTACCCCAAGGATCAGGCGCAGGTAATCACCTATCCGCTCGGCATCGGCCGGGAAGGCTGGGGCACACCGGAGGGCGCTACCCATGTGATCAGGAAACGAGCCCACCCATCCTGGTATGTGCCTGAATCGATCCGTCAGGAGCATCAGCAGATGGGCGATCCTCTGCCTGAAGTCATGCCGCCCGGCCCCGATAATCCGCTCGGGGAGTATGCCGTCTACCTCGGCATGCGCGGCTACCTGCTGCACGGCACCAACAAGCCCTATGGGGTCGGCATGCGAGTCAGCCACGGCTGCATCCGCCTCTATCCAGAGGATATCGAGGAATTTTTTCGGCAGATTCCAGTGAATACGCCGGTGCGGATCATCAATCGTCCTTACAAGGCGGGCTGGCGGGATGGGCAACTCTACGTCGAGGCGCACCCCCCACTCAATGAACAGATAAAAGTGGAAGGGCGAAACCACACCGGCCTGGTGACGGCGATGATCACCAAGCTAGGAGAGGACCGGAGACAGCCTGACTGGGACATCCTGCAGACCATCGCAAGAGATCAAACCGGCATCCCGGAGATCGTGCCACTCAGCGAGCTGCCCGGCGACAACTGATCTGCTGCAACTGCGTTGTTTCTATCGGGCAAGAGAAAACCCCGGAGCCTGATGACATCCGGGGTTCTTTCGCTCCGTTTCACCCCACGGGGGTCAGCGGAAATAGCGGCCTTATTTTGCCATCGCCTTCTCAGACATGCGGCTGCAGCGCTCGCTGCACTTACGCGCCTCAGCAGCAGCCTCATTTGCCGTAGCCATCGCCTTGTCCGCAGTCCCCTGGGCCGATGCAGCATCCAGCTCAGCTGTCTTGGCAGCCTTATATGCAGCATCTGCAGCATTCTGAGCAGCCTGTGCCTCCTTCCGCACCTCCTCAATCTGAGCGGTGGTTGCACAACCGGCCAGCAGGCCCAGGCTCAGAATCATGGCGGAGGCTTTCAGCATCTTGGTGGTTTTCATCTCTTTCTATCTCTCTTTTTCCGTGGAAAAACTGGGCGTTCGGTCACAAATCTTGATCCAAAAACCCAATAATTTCAATGCCAGATCGTAAATCTTTTTTAACTTGCATTAGATCTGCAGATCTATCAGGACTCACCAAATCACAGTACGTCCCGAACCTCGTGGATCACTCGCGCCAGTGACCTGGCCACTACGGCGATCCCAATAAAGCGCCTGCATATTGCCATACTCACGCTCCAGGCGGTGAAGTATATGGCCCATACTCTGCAATTCAGTCACAGTTTTGTCGTCAAACGCACCAGCCTCATACTCTACCCGATCCGGCAGGTACTGATGATGAAATCGCGGCTGGCGAACCCATTGCGCAATCGGCTGACCATCGGCCAGCTCCAGAATCGCCAGCAGCACCATACTGATGATGCGCGAGCCTCCAGGCGTACCCAGCATTGCCACGCCAGCATCACTCTCAACAAAGGTGGGTGACATGCTCGACAACATCCGTTTGCCTGGCGCGATGGCGTTCGCTTCACCGCCGACCAGGCCATAGACGTTGGGCACTCCGGGGCGGGCCGAAAAGTCGTCCATCTCATCGTTGAGCAACACTCCAGTGCCGGCCGGCACAAAGGCCGCACCAAACGGATAGTTGATGCTGAGGGTCGCCGCGACCCGGTTGCCCTCCCGGTCGATGATCGAAAAATGGGTGGTATCAGCGCCCTCGGTAGCCTTTGAAACCGGCTGCGGGGTACTTGGCGTAGCACGCTCAAGCTGAATATCCCGCGCCAGCCCGGCGGCATACCAGGGGTGAGTCAGCGCCTGTAGCGGCATATCGACAAAGTCCGGGTCGCCCAGATAGTCGGCGCGATCCCGGTAGGCCCGGCGCATCGCCTCGATCATCAGATGGACCCGCTGCACCCGAGGCAGGTCGTCGATCTGAAATCCCTCGAGGATATTGAGCATGGTCACCAGCACCACCCCTCCAGATGAGGGCGGTGCCGCACTGATGATCTTGAGCTCACCATAACGGCCGCGGATCGGCTCGCGCTCGACCACCTGATATTGCTGCAGATCCTGCAGGCTCCAGATGCCACCCGCGTCGCGCACCCCTTTGACTAAACGCTGGGCGAGTTCGCCCGCATAGAAACCATCTCGGCCTTTGTCGGCCAACAGCTGCAGGGTGCTGGCCAGGTCAGGCTGGCGGATCAGCTCACCCTCGGCCGGGATCTCCCAGTCGTGCAGAAACTGCCCAGCCGCCGCCGGTGAGCTGCGCAGGGCATCCAGACGCCACTCAGCCATGCGCCGATAGTGCCGGTCCACCGGAAACCCATTCCGCGCCAGACGGATCGCCGGCGCCAGCGATCGGCTCAGTGGCAGGCGGCCATAGTGTTCGGCCAGATGAACCAATGCCGCGGGCTCGCCGGGAATCCCCGCCGCCAGCGCCCCGTCGATGGAACGCCCCGGCACTACCTCGCCTGCCTCATCCAGGAAGAGATCCCGGTGGGCCGCCAGCGGCGCCCGCTCGCGCCCATCCAGCATCACCTGCCGGCCATCGCTGGCCCGCTGCAGCAGCCAGAAGCCGCCCCCGCCGAGACCAGAACTATAGGGTTCCACCACCGCCAGCGCAGCACTCACCGCAACCGCAGCATCGAAGGCATTGCCGCCAGCTTCGATAACCTCACGCCCCGCCTCGGTGGCAAGCGGGTGGGCGCTGGCAATGCCCGCCGCGTTGGGGGCGGCTCCCTGCACACTGCCACTGACCAGCAGTAAAAAGAAAAGGCCCCACATGGAGGCCTTCCTGCAGAAGATCATGAGCCAACTAATGCCAATCACTCTTCGCCAGTGATCCGCTGATATTTGGCATAGAGCTCTTCCTGGGTCTCTTCGTGCTCCGGATCTTTCGGAATACAATCTACCGGGCAGACCTCGACACATTGGGAGGTATCATAATGACCGACGCATTCGGTACAGAGATCGGGGTCGATCTCGTAAATCTCGTCACCCTGGGTGATCGCACCATTGGGACATTCGGGCTCACAAACGTCACAGTTGATACATTCATCGGTGATTATCAACGCCATTATCACTTCTCCTCATTCAAAGACATCTGCCCGATTCTAGCAGCCTGCCAAACACTAAATAAAACCCATCAAACAGGGAAACCACCTTGCCCTGCCTGAAATCATTCCACGGTATTGAAACGCCGCTCCAGCGCCGTCTGTACTGCCGGCGGCACAAACTCGGAGGTATCGCCACCCAGGACCGCAATCTCCTTCACCAGGCTCGACGAGATGAAGGCGCACTGTTCCGCCGGGGTGAGAAACATCGTCTCCAGGGTCGGCGCGAGGCGCCGATTCATACTCGCCAGCTGGAATTCATATTCAAAGTCCGACACCGCACGCAACCCCCGCAGGATCACGTCGCCCCCTTGAGCCTGCACGAATTCCACCAGCAGGTTGTTGAACGGCTTCACCTCCACATTGGCACAATCCGCGAACACCGTTTCGGCCAACTCAACCCGCTGTGCCAGATCAAAGGCCGGATGTTTGCCGATATTGACTGCAACCGCAAGGATCACCTTGTCAAATAGTTTCGAGGCCCGCTCCACCAGATCACAGTGGCCATTGGTAATCGGATCGAAAGTTCCAGGATAGACGGCGATCGGCATCGATTTGAGTACTCAATTGGGGGCAATGATAGTAACAGAATTGTTTTACCGGAATGACATATATCATCCGCCATCCTGCCGAGGGCGGGCCAGCCCGAAACAGACTTGGCCGGCACGCTTCTCCCGCAGCAGTTCCCAGCCGTCGGGCGGTGCGAGCCCACGCCCAGCATCATCCTCCAGATAGATCCTCGCCCCCTCAGCCAGCCAGCCATTTTCACTCAACAGCCGGCAACACTCCGACAGCAACTGCGCGCCAAAGGGGGGATCAAGAAACACAATATCGAAGGGGGTAGCTGCACCACGCAGCCAAGCCAGGGCATCAGCGCGCATCACCGAGACGACCTCGCCGAGCCGCAACAGCTGCCGGCTCTGCTCCAGCTGGGCAACCGCCTGGGGTGCGCTGTCGAGCATCACCACCTGGCTGGCGCCACGGGAGGCCGCCTCCAGCCCCAGCGCGCCGCTGCCGGCAAACAGATCAAGACAGCGCGCCCCGGGAATCAGCGGCTGCAGCCAGCTAAACAGGGTCTCGCGCACCCGATCCCCGGTCGGCCGCAAGCCAGGCAGATCGGCAAACGGGAGCCTGCGTCCCCGATGCAAACCGCCGATGATGCGCACCTGATTGGCGGCAGAACGCCCCCGCGCCCTCATCTGACACAGATCGCAAATAACATTACGAGCCCTGCCGTCCTACCCGTACCGTGACCAGGCGATCGGGGTGGATGCGACGACGAAACGCATCGCGCACCTGCCTGACGGTAACCGCTTCAACCTTGGCAGTGACGCTGTCGAGATAGTCGAGCGGCAGATCGTAGAAGCCGATCACCGCCAGATACTCAACGATCTTGCTGTTGGAGGCGATGCGCAGCGGGAAGCCACCGGTAATGTTCTGCTTCGCCGCCTTCAGCTCCGCCGCCGTGGGGCCCTCTGACACATAGCGCTTGAGGGTATCGAGCAACACCTGCTGCGCCTGATCCGCCTGAACGTTCTTGGTCTGTAGACCGAGCTGGAAGATGCCGCTCTGGCGCATCGGCAGGAAGTAACTGTAGACGCTGTAGGAGAGACCGCGCTTCTCACGCACCTCCTCGCTGAGAATCGAGACCAGCCCGCTGCCACCCAGCACATGATTACCCACATAGAGGGCGAAGTAGTCGGGATCGCCCCGCTTCATGCCCGGCTGCCCCAGGTAGATATGACTCTGGGAAGAGGGAAACTCGATCGACTCCAGCTGCACCTGGCCGATCGGCGCCACCTCGGGCAGCGCCGGCGCGGGCTCGCCTTCGGTCAGACCGGCGGTGACCTGCTCGGCGATCTGTTCCGCCTGCGCTCGGTCCACCGCACCGACGATGGCGACCACCGCATTGCGCGCCACATAGAGCCGCCGATAGGTCGCCAGCAGATCCGCTCGGGTCAGCGCCTTCACCGAGGCCTGACTACCCTCCACCGGATGGGCATAGGGGTGATCGCCAAACACCAGCCGGTAGAGCGCCTTCTTGCCGATAGCCCCCGGCGACTGCTCATCCGCCAGCAGGCTCGCCAGGGTCGCCTGGCGCTCCCGTTCCAGATCTTCCGGCTCGAAACGCGGATTTGCAACCACCGCCGCCAGGGTCTCCAGCCCGGTGGCGAGGGGCTTGGCGTCGGTCAGACTGCGCAAGGCCACCCAGGCCATGTCGCGCAGCGAGCCCACTACCAGCTCCGCCCCCACGTTCTCCAGCCGCTCGGCGATCTGATCGGCGCTCCACTCACCGGCGCCCTCCCCCATCAGGGTATTGGTCAGGCTGGTGACCCCTGGCTTGCCGCCATCCCGCGCACTGCCGGCATCAAACACCAGTCGCACATCCACCATCGGCAGCTCCGGTGCCGCCACAAACAACACCCGGGCACCCTTGCTGGTGTGCCAGCTCTGGATCGTCGGCCCGGCCTGCAACTGGGCTACGAACAGCAGCAGCGACAAAACTAGCCAGAATTTTCTCTTCATTCCATTCACGCTTCGACTCCTCGTTTAACCACCGTGACGCCCGCCAGCAGCCGCCCGCGGGCGGCGCTGCTTGCCATCCAGCGGCAGCGGATCGAGCACCGCCACGCTGAGGTTGTCGTCAATCAGATATTTCTGCGCCACCTGCTGCACCTGCTCGGCGGTGACCTCCTTGAGGCGAGCCACATACTCATCCCCGAGCCGCCAGTCGAGCCCTACCGTCTCCAGCTGACCCAGCAGCATCGCCTGGTAGAAAATCGAATCCTGCTCGTAGACCTTGCCGGCGATCAACTGGTTGCGCACCCGCTCCAGCTCCGCCTCGCTGACCCGCTCACTCTTGAAACGCTCCACCTCGGCACGCAGTTGCTGCTCCAAGGTCTCCAGCGAACCGTCCGGGGTCGGCGTGGCATCCAGCATCAACATGCCGGAGAGTCGACTGAAGGCGCTGTAGCTGGCATCCACCGAGGCTGCCACCTTGCTGCCGCGCACCAGATTGCGCTCCAACCGGGCGCTCGAGCCGCCATCCAGCACATGCGCGAGCATCTCCAGCGCGTAGGCCTCCCAGGCACCTTCGGCGCTTGCCAGCACCGGTGTCTTGTAGCCCATCAGAATGTAGGGCTGGCGCGCCGGCGCCTTCACCTGCAGCCGTTTGATGCCGCGCTGGGGCGGCTCGCTGCGCGGCTTGAGGGGGCGGATTTGCTCCGGCTTGAGCGGGCCAAAGTGTTGCTCAGCCAGGGCGAAGATCGCTTCTGGCTGCACATCGCCGACCACCACCAGGGTGGCGTTGTTGGGTGCATACCACTGACGGTACCAGGCGTGTAGATCATCGATCTGCATCGTCTCCAAATCGCTCATCCAGCCGATCACCGGAATCCGGTAGGGGGAGACCTGATAGGCGGTGGCCTTGAACTGCTCGTAGGTGAGTGACTGCGGCTTGTCCTCGGTGCGCATGCGCCGCTCCTCCTTGACCACCTCGACCTCCTTGAGGAACTCCGCCTCCGGCAGGGTTAGGTTGCGCATCCGGTCTGCCTCCAGCTCGAATGCCACCGGCAGGCGGTCACTGGCCAGGGTCTGGAAATAGGCGGTGTAGTCGCGCCCGGTAAAGGCGTTCTCCTGCCCGCCATTGGCGGCGATGATGCGCGAGAACTCCCCCGGCGGATGTCTCTCGGTACCCTTGAACATCATGTGTTCCAACACATGGGAGACGCCGGTGATGCCGCCATGCTCATAACTAGAGCCGACCTTGTACCAGACCTGGGTAACGGCGATGGGGGCACGGTGATCCTCCTTGACGATCACCTTCATGCCGTTCTCCAACAACCGTTCGTGAACCTCTGCCTGCAGCGGCGCCACGACCAGGCTGCCGGCAAAAAAACCAATCAACAAGGCTCTCTTCATCTTCTCTCCCGAATGTCTGCCCGGTAGATAAAACCTCGGACGCGGCAGGAAAAAGCCCCCCCACTGCGCTACTCGAACCGGAGAAGAAGGGGCAAAACCCCTTCTCAACATTCTGTTAAAAAACCAAATTCCTGTTTTACTTGCCCCCACGGGCTTGTAAAAATAGCCGATCAACGGGCGGGAACCCGGTGCCGCGGCATTGTTTCAGAGGCAATCTGGAATGTCCAAGCGGCAGCAGACTGTATAGAGTCTGTCACTGGCGCCGAGTTCCATATGGAGCCTCTGGATGGGTCTGGGCGAGCAGAATGTGGCCCGCAAGACTCCCGTCCATGATTTATTCAGAGGCTCCCAAACAGTAGCGGGAACGGTTTATGTTTGGATTCGGAAAGAAAAAAGCTGAGGCGCAAAGCACCGAAGCAGTCGTGGAACAGCGCGAAAAGGGGCTCTTTTCCCGCCTCAAGGAGCGCCTCTCCCGCACCCGCAGCAACCTGAGCGATGGCCTCGCCAACCTACTGTTGGGGCGCAAGGAGATCGACGATGAGCTGCTGGAGGAGCTGGAGACCCTGCTGCTCACCGCCGACGTCGGCGTCGACGCCACCAGTCGCATCATCGATGACCTCGCCGGGCGGGTAAAGCGCAAAGAGCTGAGCGACCCCGAAGCACTCAGCCGCATTCTCAAGCAGCAGCTGCTGGCGATCCTTGAATCCTGCGCGACCCCACCACCGCTCCCCCCCCCGGGCCGGCCGCTGGTAGTGCTGATGGTCGGCATCAACGGCGCCGGTAAGACCACCACCATCGGCAAACTGACGCGGCGTCTGAAACACGAAGGCCAAGAGGTGATGCTGGCGGCGGGCGACACCTTCCGCGCCGCCGCAGTGGAGCAGCTGCAGAGCTGGGGCGAGCGCAATCAAGTACCGGTGGTGGCGCAACATACCGGCGCCGACTCCGCCTCGGTGATCTTCGACGCCCTGCAGGCCGCCACCGCTCGCAACATCGATGTACTGATCGCCGACACCGCTGGGCGACTGCACACCAAGACCAACCTGATGGATGAGCTGGCAAAGATCGCCCGGGTGCTGAAAAAGATCGACCCTGAAGCCCCCCACGAGGTACTACTGGTGGTGGACGCCGGCACTGGCCAGAACGCGGTCAACCAGGCGCTGCAGTTCAACCAGACTGTGAACCTCAGTGGGGTGGTGATCACCAAGCTCGACGGCACCGCCAAGGGCGGCGTGATCTTCGCCATCGCCGACAAACTCAAGCTGCCGATCCGCTTCATCGGCGTCGGCGAGTCGGTGGAGGATCTGCGCGAGTTCAACCCGCAAGAGTTTGTCGACGCGCTCTTCGAGCGGTAGGCGGATGAGGAGCCTCTTCGCATGGCGATGATCCACTTCGACAACGTTACTAAACGCTACCCCGGCGGTCACGATGGCCTCAACAACGTCACCCTGCGGGTCGAGGATGGCGAGATGGTCTTCCTCACCGGCCACTCCGGCGCCGGCAAGAGCACCCTGCTAAAACTG
Organism: endosymbiont of Ridgeia piscesae; assembly: GCF_001443665.1. Classification (NCBI taxonomy): domain Bacteria; kingdom Pseudomonadati; phylum Pseudomonadota; class Gammaproteobacteria; species endosymbiont of Ridgeia piscesae. The sequence continues at coordinate 29,163 of NZ_KQ557132.1, forward strand.
ATCGGTCTGCTGGAGCGCTCTAGCCGCGGCCAGGTGCACGTCAACGGACGCAATCTAAACCGGCTGCGCTCACGCCACATCCCCTACCACCGGCGCGAGGTCGGCATGATCTTCCAGGATCATCGCCTGCTGCCCGACCGTACCGTATTCGACAATGTGGCGCTGCCGCTAATCGTCACCGGTCTCGGTCACAAGGAGATCGGCCGCCGGGTGCGCGCCGCGCTGGACAAGGTCGGGCTGCTGCGCAAGGAGCGAGCGGCCCCGGTCACCCTCTCCGGCGGCGAGCAACAGCGGGTCGGCATCGCCCGCGCGGTGGTCAGCAAACCGCCGCTGCTGCTGGCCGACGAGCCCACCGGCAACCTCGATCCGGAGCTCTCACGGGAGATCATGGATCTGTTCACCCAGTTCAACCAGGTCGGCGTCACGCTGATGATCGCGACCCATGATCTCGACCTGATCGCGCGCATGGGGCGCCGTATCCTGACCCTCAGCAACGGCCATCTGACCCGCGACAACCGCCGGGAGCTGTACTGATGGCCCGCCCCCGCAATCTGCAGTTCAAGCGTCGCAGCCGCCTGCGCCTAGACACTTGGCTGCTGCGCCATCTGCAGGTGGCGATCAGCTCGCTCGGACGCTTGCTGCACGCCCCTCTCGCCACCCTGATGACCTCGGCGGTAATCGGCATCGCACTGGCGTTGCCGATCGGCCTGCATGTGCTGCTGAACAACCTGGAGGCGCTCAGCGGCAACTGGGAGAGCGGCGCCAGCATCTCCCTGTTCCTCAAGCAGGAGATCAGCGACCAACAGGCGCGCACGCTGCAGCAGCGGCTGGCACGCCACTCGCGGATCGCCGAAATCCGCTTTGTCTCCAAGGCCCAAGCACTGGCGGAGTTTCGCCGCCTGAGCGGCTTCGACGAGGCACTCGACACGCTGGGCGGCAACCCACTGCCGGCGTTGCTGATCATCCAACCAAACATCGACCAAGCCACCGCAGAGCGCGCCCAGCGGCTGCTGCAGGAGTTGAAAAAGCTGCCTGAGGCCGACATCGTTCAGCTCGATATGCAGTGGGTCAGGCGACTGCAGGCGATCACCGAAATTGCCCAGCGCGGGGTGCTGGTACTGGCCGGCCTGCTCGGTATGGCGGTGCTGCTGATCATCGGCAACACCATCCGGCTGGAGATCCAGAACCGTCACGGCGAGATCGAGATCAGCAAACTGATTGGCGCCACCAACGCCTTCATCCGCCGCCCGTTTCTCTATACCGGACTCTGGTACGGGCTGTTTGGCGGCATCATCGCCTGGCTGCTGGTCGCCAGTTCCATCGGCCTGCTGAGCAGCCCGGTGGCAGAGCTGGCACTGCTCTACGAAACCGCCTTCAGCCTTTCCTCAATCGACTCGCTGATGGTGTTGAATATCTTCAGCGGTAGCGCCCTGTTGGGGCTGCTCGGCTCCTGGGTCGCGGTGGGACGCCACCTCAGCGCCATCGAACCGACTTAGTCCACGTAGTTCAGATCCTTACGCGGGAACCCTTTTGCCTCCTGTTGGTCTTATTCATCAGAAATTGGCACTCTCCCGACATGAGTGCTAACATGATTTAGCAGTAAACTACTGGGGTATTAGATGACTAAGGAACTCACCATTCCCATCGCTCTGCCGACCGGCAGTTTCGACGCCTATGTCGGCGCAGCCTATCAGCTGCCGATGCTGAGCGCAGAGGAAGAGCGCTCGCTGGCGCTGCAGCTGCGCGACCAGCAGGACCTGCAGGCTGCCCGCATGTTGGTGATGTCCCACATCCGCTTTGTCATCCGTATCGCCCGCGGCTACTCCGGCTACGGCCTGGCATTGCCCGATCTGGTACAGGAAGGCACGGTCGGCCTGATGAAGGCGGTAAAACGCTTCGACCCGGATGTGGGCGTGCGTTTGGTCTCCTTCGCCGTGCACTGGATCAAAGCGGAGATCCACGAGTTCATCCTGCGCAACTGGCGCATCGTCAAGGTCGCCACCACCAAGGCACAGCGCAAGCTCTTCTTCAATCTGCGCAGCAGCAAGAAGCGGCTCGGCTGGTTCTCCCGGGAAGAGGTCGAGGGTGTGGCCGAAGATCTGGGGGTAAAACCAGAGACTGTGCTACAGATGGAAGCGCGTCTCGCAGCCCGGGACCTTGCCTTCGATGGCCCAAACAGCGATGACGAAGATGCACCCGCCACACCGGCGGGATTCTTGCCGGATCACAGCATGGAGCCCTCGGCTCAGCTGGAGTCGACAGACAGCGCCGCTCATCTACAAGAGCAGTTGGGCACAGCCCTCGAATCACTGGACGAACGCAGCCGGGAGATTCTGCAGGCACGCTGGCTGAGCGAAAAGAAGGCGACCCTGCATGAGTTGGCCAAACGCTTTGGCGTCTCTGCTGAGCGCATACGCCAGATCGAAAAGGCTGCGATGAAGAAGCTCAAGGGGCAGATCGCTGCCTGAGCCAAGCTCTTCCCCCGAAAAGTAAAAGGCGGCCGGTGGCCGCCTTTTTCGCATCACAAGAATTGTTACTTGGACGTGTAGCTGAACTTCTGCCCACCGACACTCGCCTCATACATCAAACCACCTTTAGCGATGGTAAACACCGCCACCCCATTCTTGTAGTCGGCATCAGCGGAGACGCCTGCCTTCACCGCCACGGCCGAGGCCTGGGCTCCCAGCTCATAGTTGCCCTGCTTGAAGTCATCCAGCGTTTTTTTATCCTTGAAGAAGATGACCTCCCGATAGGCCTGGCCACCGAGCTGAAAACCAATGGTCAGCTGGGTCACAGAGGTATTGCCAATCGGCTTGCCCTGCTCGTAGACCACACCCTTGCCATAGGCACCCCCCAGGCCGAAACCACCCTTACCCACGGTAGGAAAGACCGCGTAGCCTCGCGCCTGATCAAAAAACGCCTGCAGATCCGGATCGGCCTTTTTGAATTCGGCGATCGCCTCATTCGCTTTTTTGACATCATTCGCATCCCAGGCCTGCAGCAGCTGTGAAAAGATCACCAAAAATAGCGCCAAAACCAGGCTGAATGGCTGCTTGAGTTTCATAGAAACACCTCCGCATCATTGATTATTGCTATCAGTAGACAGCATAGGTGAGATAACGCTTAAAGATGGACCCCGGTAGTCGGGCAGAGATGAGGAAAGTTTAAGGGGCCTCTGATTGCAGCAGCCAATACCCCGTTCCTTCGCGACACTGGTGACCGTCTCTCTGATATAGCTGGCACGGGAATCGTAATAACTTGCCAGGGCCTCTCTCCTCCCTAAAATGAGCGGGCATTCTGGCGCTTGCCCCCTTCAGGATAGAGCCCTTTACGGAGGCGGCGGGCGATTAAATCAGTGTTTTCTGGGCAAGGTAAGCTTGGGCCTTGTCAGAGCGTCAGGCACGCCGAAACTGCGGCTGCATCAGGTTGTGCCAGAAACGGCACCTCACCGACACAAGGGGCAGGCATCAGCGCCTTGAGACTCTGCAGATTTTCTTGCTGAATGAGCATGTCCGGGTCTACATGGTTGGCCACCCAGCCTACCAACTCCACCCCGGTGGCGAGAATCGCCTCGGCGCTCAGCAACGCATGGTTGATGCAGCCCAGGCGCAGCCCGACCACCAGGATCACCGGCAGCTGCAGCGCTTGGGGCAAATCAGAAACCGACAGACCAGCCTCCAGTGGCACACGCCACCCCCCCACCCCCTCAACCACCGTGCAATCACCCTGCGCTGCCAGCCATTGATAGGCCTGAAGGATCGTCTCGAGCCTGATCGAAACACCCGCCTGCTGCGCCGCCAGATGGGGTGCGATCGGTGGCTCAAAGGCATAGGGATTGACCCACTCATAGGGGACCGCGGTACTGGATTCGGCACGAATCCGGCTGGCATCCTCATTGCGCAAGCCTGCGGGAGTTGGCACGGCACCCGATGCCACCGGCTTCATCCCCAGCGTGCGGCAGCCGCAATCTTTCATCTGCCGCATCAAACCAAGGGTGATCTCAGTCTTGCCGCACCCGGTATCGGTGCCGGTAACAAAAAAGCCCCGCCGCATCATCGCAGGCCTTGTCGAAACATATCCAAAGAAATACTGGTGACCCCATCTTCTGTGCGTTGTTTCGGGGCCCAGGCGGAACCGTAGACCACCTCATAGGTGGCAGGCAGTCGTCCATCCCGGCGAAACGCCTCATAGGCCTGATACATCGCCTGCAGGCGTCCCTTACCGGTCAGCCCCTTATGACGCCCCCGGGTCACATTGTGCGCGCCGAGGGTCTTGAGATCCCGCATCAGCCCCGCCACCGCCTCATAGGTGAGGGTGACTCGCTCCACATCCACCACCGGGTCAGCAAAACCAGCGGACACTAGCGCATCGCCCACCTGATGCATCTCGGGGAAGGGGCTGACGTGGGGCATGCCATCCACCTGGGCCCAGCTATGGCGCAGCTCATGCAAGGTGTCGGGGCCAAAGGTGGAGAACATCAGCAGGCCATCGGGACGCAGTACCCGCAGCAACTCGCGGAAGGTGGCATTGAGATCATTGCACCACTGCAGCGCGGCGTTGGAATAGATCAGATCGACACTGGCATCCGCCAGCGGCAGCTGTTCCGCATCACCGCAGAGACAGCGCGGCTTTCGAAACAGTGGTCCGCGCCGGCGTGCCTGCTGCAACATCGGCAGGGCAAAATCGAGCGCGATCACCTGCGCCTTACGGTAGCGGGCCGCCAGCTTCGCCGTCGCCTCGCCAGTACCGGCACCGACATCAAGGATTACCGCCGGCTGATGGCGAATGTAGTCGAGCCGTTCGAGCATGCGCTGCGCAGTCTCCCGCTGCAGAACCGCCACCTCATCGTAGCGCGCCGCGGCACGGGCAAACGAGCGTCTCGCCTGATTCTTGTCTATCATCGGGGTCTCCGCAAACACCTTCACCGAACCGCCTTCAACAGCGCTTGCAACAGGCTCAGGGTCGCATCGGGATGGGAGAGAAATGGCGCATGGGCCGCGCCTGAAATTACCCCGACAGCGGCACCAGGCAGCAACTCAGCCAGCCCCTGCGCCGCAGCCTCGGGCACCAGGGTGTCGCGCTCGCCAAACAGCCAACCGTTCGGCACCTCCAACGCGGCCAGCTCTGCACGCAGATCGACCGACTTAAGCAGCGCCAGCCCCGCCTGCAGCGCCTCAGGATGAGGATCGGGCAACTCAGCCAGCCGGCTGCGCAGCAGACGCAGCTGCTCCCGTGACGCTTCACTGCCGCGCACCTGCAGGGCGAGAAAACGCTCCAGGGTCTTGCGGTGGTCACGCTGCAGGTTGGCGATGAACTGATCGAGGGTGCGAGGCTCCATCGCACAGGGCCACGCCTCAGCGGCGGCAAAGCGCGGCGTGGCAGCGATCCCAAGCAACGAAACAACCCGCTCCGGCGCATCCAACGCCGCCCTCAGCGCCAGCTGACCACCCAGCGACCAACCACACCAGATGGCCCGCGGCGGGGCCACCGCCAACACCGCATCGACCCAATCGGCCAGCGCGCTGCGACCACCCCAAGGGCTCTGCCCATGCCCCGGCAAATCAACCAAGCTGACCCGGTAGCTGACGGCCAGGCGCTCGGCGAATCCAGACCAGACCGCGCGGTTCATCCCCCAGCCGTGCAGCAGCAGCAGATCGGGACCACTGCCCAGCTGTTCGACATGCAGCCGCATCACAAACCCTCCGGGCGCAACTGCGCCAGTGCATCCAACAGCCGGTCGAGCTGCTCATCGGTGTGCGCAGCGGAGAGGGTCACGCGCAGCCGCGCGCTGCCCTCGGGCACGGTGGGCGGGCGGATCGCGCTGAGCAGAATCCCTGCTGTTTCTAGCTGCCGGCTCCAGGCCAGGGCAGTGGCTGCCGCGCCGGCGACGATCGGCTGGATCGGTGTCTGCGACGCCATCAACGGCAGACCCAACTGCTGCGCCCCTTGGCGAAAGCGGGCGATCAGTGCAACCAACCGCTGGCGTCGCCAAGGCTCACGCTGCACGATCCGTAGCGCGGCGCGGGTCGCCTCGGCCATCGCCGGCGGGGAGGCGGTTGTATAGACGTAGGGGCGGGCCTGCTGGATCAGAGTCTCGATCAGGCTCTCACTGCCGGCGACAAAGGCGCCAAAGCTGCCCAGGCCCTTGCCCAGAGTGCCCATCAGGATCGGCACCTCTGCCGCATCCAGGCCGAACTGTTCCAGGCTGCCGCTGCCATGTTCACCCAGCACACCGAGACCGTGGGCATCATCCACCATCAGCCAGGCATCGTGCGCCTTTGCCAGCCGGGCCAGCGCCCCCAGAGGCGCCAGATCACCGTCCATGCTGAACACCCCATCGGTGGCGATCAGTCTGCGTCCGCTCTGAGTATCGGCCAGCAGCCGCTCCAGCACGGCCAGATCGGCATGGGGATAGCGCCTGAGCCTAGCCCGACTCAGTAGGCCGCCGTCGATCAGCGAGGCGTGGTTGAGGCGATCCTGGAAGATCGTGTCGCCACGATCGGTGAGGGCGGCAAGTACCCCCAGGTTGGCCATGTAACCGGTGGAGAAGAGCAGTGCCCGCTCACGCCCGGTGAACTCGGCCAGCTCCTCCTCCAGGGCATGGTGGGCAGCACTGTGGCCGCTGATCAGGTGCGCCGCGCCACTGCCGGCACCCCAGCGGTCGATACCGGCGTGCATCGCCGCCTTCAGCTCCGGATGGTTGGCCAGCCCCAGATAGTCGTTGGAACAGAACGCCAGCATCGACCGGCCATCCAGCTGCAGTTCAGGCTGCTGTGGGCTCTGCAGCAGACGGCGGCTGCGATAGAGGCCATCGCGACGACGCTGCTGGAGCCGCTTGTCGAGGCTTTTCTCGGTCATCCGCTCATAACCCACCACCGATTCGCGCTGCGAGTAGCGCTCCTACCACTGCCATCACCTATGCCGACTTGCGGCACGGCCCCTTGGCCGCCTTCACCATGCTCTCTACGCTCACCTCCATCGTAAGGCCGAGGCGGTCGAACAGCTGCCGGTCGGCATCCGTCTCAGGATTATCGGTGGTCAGCAGGCGCTCACCATAGAAGATCGAATTGGCGCCAGCCAGGAAACAGAGCGCCTGGGCCTCATCGCTCATCTCAGCGCGTCCGGCGGAGAGGCGCACGTAGGATTCGGGCATTAGCAGGCGCGCCACCGCAATGGTGCGGATGAACTCCAGATGATCGATGCCCTCCGCGTTATAGAGCGGGGTGCCCTCCACCGGCACCAGCATGTTGATCGGCACCGATTCGGGGTGACGTGGCAGGTTCGCCAGCTCCTGCAGCATGCGCGCCCGGTCACGACGCGACTCGCCCATGCCGAGGATGCCGCCGGAGCAAACGTTGATGCCGGCATTGCGCACATGGGCTAGGGTATCGAGGCGATCCTCAAAGGTGCGAGTGGTGATCACCTCGCCGTAGAACTCGGGGGAGGTATCAAGATTATGATTGTAGTAGTCGAGTCCCGCCTCGCTCAGCCGCTTGGCCTGGGCCTCGGTCAACATGCCGAGGGTGATACAGGTCTCCATGCCCATCCCGTGCACCGCCTCGACCATCTCGATCACCCGCTCCAGATTCTTGTCGGTGGGATTGCGCCAGGCCGCCCCCATGCAGAAGCGGCTGGCGCCTTTCGCCTTGGCCGCCGAGGCGGCCTCGACCACCTCACCCACCGGCAACAGCCGCTCGGGCTCCACATCGGTATTGTATTTGGCGCTCTGGGAGCAGTAGCCACAATCCTCGGAGCAGGCGCCAGTCTTGATGCTGAGCAGACTGCTGACCTGCACCTGATTCGGATCGAAGTGGGCCCGGTGCAGAGTCTGAGCGCGGAACAGCAGGTCGTTGAAGGGGAGATCCAGCAGCGCTTCGATCTCCTCGATGCGCCAGTCATGACGTAGAATGGTGTCGTTCATATCAGCCTGCCCAGGGAAAATGGATTCAAACCCCGGCATGTTAAAGATCACAGCCCACCTGTCAACCAAGAATGGACACCATGGTTTACAATTGGATAGATCTCATACAAGAGACCTTCTTCCCCTCCCGCTGCCTGCTCTGTGGCGGGAAGGCCCGGCATGGACGGGATCTATGCGACGCCTGTGATTCTGCACTTTTCCACAACCTCAGCCCCTGCCACCGCTGCGCCCTGCCTCTCCCCCCTGGCACCCCGGCAGGATCGATCTGTGGCCACTGCATCAGCAAGCCGCCACCCCTCGAGCACTGCTACGCACCACTGATCTACGACAATGCCCTCTCCCATCTGGTAACCGGCCTGAAGTTCCACAATAAACTGCAGCATGCACAACTGTTTGCCTGGCTGCTGTGTCGTTATCTGTGCGAACAGCAGGCAGCGATGCCAGATTTGCTGCTACCGGTGCCGCTGCACCCCGATCGCCAGCGCCAACGCGGCTATAACCAGGCGCTGGAGATCGCCCGCCCCATCGCCCGGCGGTTCGGGCTGAAGCTGGCCAGCCATCAGGTAGAGCGACTGCGTGACACCCACGCCCAAGCCGACCTGGATAAAAAGAAACGCCAACAGAACATGCGCGGCGCATTTCGCGTCAGCGACGGGATCGAAATGCAGCACATCGCCCTGCTCGATGATGTGGTCACCACCGGCAGCACCGTGTCGGAGCTCGCCCGCACTCTGCAACGCGCCGGCGCCGAGCGGGTTGATGTCTGGGCCGTCGCCCGCACACCCCAGGCCCTCTAGTGCTTGAAAGTTGGCACACCTTTGGGGACACTGCCGACCATGAGCCTGCTAATAATTATCAGTTGCCTGATCGCCGAGCGTTTTCTGCTGCAGCAGCAGGAGTTGCGCGACCCACATTGGTTTGCCCGCTATAGCAGCTGGTATCAGGAGCAGGAGCTATCATCCAAGCTCACCCAGGGCTTTGGCGGTGTCATTGGCCTGCTGCTGCCACCTCTACTGCTGGTGGCGCTACTACAGGCACTGCTCGATGGCATGTTGTTTGACCTGCCCAGCCTGCTGTTTGCCGGCGCACTGCTGCTGTTCTGCTTCGGTCCACAGGATTTGGACCAGCAGGCCAGCCGCTTTGTCGAAGCCCGCGAGCGGGGCAACGAGGACCAGGCGCGGGTAATCGCCCGCCAGCTCATCGGCGACGAACCGCCGACCCAGGAGCCGGCCTACTCCCAGGCAGTAACCGAAGGCATCCTCAGCCAAGCCAACAGCCGACTGTTCGCTGTGATCTTCTGGTTCCTGCTGCTTGGCCCGCTGGGCGCCATACTCTACCGTGTTGCCAGCTTGCTGCCCTCCAGCCACCTGGCCGATGAGAGCCTCGACTTCTACCACGCCAGCCGCGACCTGCTGGGCCTGCTCGACTGGCTGCCGGTACGCATCACCGCATTCTCCTACGCAATTGCCGGGAGCTTTGAGGATGCGCTATTCGCCTGGCGCAACTATTCCGAGAACAGCAGCGGTGGCCTGCTGGTGGCCACCGGCAGCGGCGCACTGCGCATGAGCAACGTGTTAGAGCAGGCCGAGGTCTCAAGCAATGACGGCCTCTATCTGATAGAGGCGGCAATGAGCCTGGTATGGCGCGCACTGATCAGCTGGATCCTGCTGCTGGCGCTACTCACCCTCGCCGGCTGGATCTGAGTCATGCCGGAGAAGACCACCCTAGACCTGCTGCGCCACGGTGAGCCCCGCGGCGGGCGCCGCTACCGCGGCCAGATCGACGATCCGCTGAGCGAACGGGGCTGGCAACAGATGTGGCATGCTGCCTCCGGCGACACCCCCTGGCAACGCATCATCACCTCACCGCTACGCCGCTGCAGCGAGTTTGCCCAGCAACTAAGCGAACGGCTGGCGATCCCCATGGAACATGACGAGCGCCTGATGGAGGTCGGCTTTGGCAGTTGGGAGGGCCACAGCAGCAGCGAACTGCGCACCCAATTAGCGGAGAAGATGAGGCACTTCTACCACGACCCGGTCTACCACCGGCCAGACGGCGCCGAGTCCCTGGAGGGCTTCAGTAGGCGGGTCAACGCGGCAGTAACAGAGACCCTCGAACAGCACCCAGGCAAGCATCTGCTGATCGTCGCTCACGCCGGCGTAATCCGCACCGTCATCGCCCGCACCCTACGCGCACCGCTGTTCGCGATGTACCGGATGTCGATCCCCACCGCCTCGATCAGCCGCATCCAGATTACGGCGGAGCGGCCGCCTACGGTGATGTTTCAAGGGCGACGCAAGCTCTGATCTTCAGCGGCATGCTGACGCACATACTCAAACATCACCACCGAGGCGGCCACCGCCACGTTGAGGCTCTCCACCTGACCGAACTGGGGGATCGAGAGGCAGCCGATATCCGGGTACTCCTCAGGCTCGAAGCTGTGGCCAAACTCCTCGTGGCCGAGTACAAAGGCGCACTTTTGCGGCAGCGGGGTGTCGATCAGTGAATCACCACAGCCTGCGTCGAGGGTAATCAACTGATAGCCCCGCCGCTTCAGCTCGGCATGGCTCTCCTTAAATCGCTCAAAAAAGCGTGCCGGCACCTTTTTGAAAGAGCCCTTGGCCGGCGAGGGATCGAAGGGGCCGATATTCACCAGATGGATCTCATGGGCGCCAAACGCCTCGGCGCTGCGGAAGATCTTCGCCACATTGAAACCCGCCTTCATATGATCGAGCACGATGATGAAGTCGTGCGGACCTGGCTGGGCCAGCAGGTTGCGGTTCTTCTGCTTGATGTAGCGGGCGAGCGCCTGATCGCGTGATTCGCGCCGTTCCCGTTTGCTTTTTCGCTGACGTAACATGGCTCGCCATGATACGTTCTGCCCGGATGTTAGCAAATAACAAAGCCGCCCCGGCCTGTTCCGAGTGAACACAAACATGCCCAGCTACCAGACACTCTTCACCTATTTCAGCCTGAGCTGGGCACTAATCGCCATCGCCCTGCTGCTGATCGCCTGGCGGGCCGTCAGAGCGGGCAGAATCAGACTGCACCGCAACCTGATGATGACGGTCACTGCCGGTGCCTGGCTGTTTGTCGCACTCTATCTGCTGCGCTACCGCTATCCTGAGCTAAAGGTCGAGGTGCCGCCGGAGTATGTCGGCTGGATCATCTTCCACGGCACCGTTGCGCTGCTGCCGCTGATCGGTGCTGCCCTGCTGATCGCCGCACGCCTGCTGGCAGGACCAGATAGCCACTTCAATCGGCACCACCGGCGCTATGGCCGACTGCTGATCCCGCTCTGGCTGTTCACCCACCTGGGCGGCATGGTTAACATCTACCTCTTCTATCCCACGTCTTAACGATTATCATTGCCAGCTCGATTTCACAGAGAATAACCTTTCAAAATTGCCGAGAGAGGAGCCAAAAATGCCCACATACGACTACTTCTGCGAGACCAACAGCCGCACCGTCGAGGTGAGCCACAAGATGAGTGAACTGCTCAGCACCTGGGGCGAACTCTGCGATAAGGCCAGCATCGAACCCGGCGACACCCCGTTGGATGCACCGGTGAAGAAGCTGCTGAGCGGCCCGGCAGTGATCAGTGGGGCCAGCCGCAACGAGGCGCCGCCCTGCGCCAGCGGTGGCTGCTGCCCCGGCGGCAGTTGCGGGCTGGAGTGATAGGGATGGAGTCAATGCCGGTCAGCCGAATCCGGGTCTGGAGCCGCTGGCTGCGTCTCAGCCACTGGACCATGGCGCTGGCGGTGTTCGGCCTACTCGCCTCTGGCTGGCTGATCGGTCATGCCCCCACGTTGCGCAGCGAGGCGGGGGAGTTCCATTCGATCTTCGCTGCACTATTGATCCCGGCACTGCTGGTACGGATCTATCTGCTCGTCCTTGGCCAAGGCAGCGATCACCTCTCCGACTGCGAACCTGACCGGCACCGCCTGCGGCAAGCCGGGCAGCTACTGCTCTTCTATTTCAGCCTGGGGCGCTTGCCGCTGCCCAAGTGGTACGCGCACAACCCACTGTGGGGGCCGATCTATCTGGCACTCTTCTTCTTTTTGGCGCTGGCGGCACTCAGCGGCCTAGCACTGCAGCGGGAGATCGCCTTCTGGGGCGGGATCAGTCTCCAGCACCTACACCAGCTCAGCTATCTGCTGATCGGCTGGTTTGCCCTGCTGCATATCCCTGCGGTATTCAGTCATGACGCCGCCGGCGAGGGTTCCGACATCTCCAGCATGGTCAGCGGCTTCCGCACCTTTCATGTCGAGCGCCCCGAGCAGGAGGCAGCTGGCAGCACCCAGAGCGTCTCGCTGGAGACACTGCGCCGCTCCCTCCGAAAATAGCCATCGACCTCAGGGGGTCAGTTCCACCACGCCGCTGACGTTCACCTGCACCTGCTGAGTGCCGGCCTGCAGTGGCGGGGCGCTAACCGCATCAGCCGCCATCTCCATCGCCATCATGCGCATCTGCCTCGGCTGGGGGATATTGCCACCACTGGTGATATTGAGTTCCACCAGCCGGTAGCTGGGACGCTGCCACGCCTTGGCGACCAGCGCAGCACGTGCGCGAAAATCGGTCAGCGCCTGTTCGATCAGCTCATCCTGGGCCACCTTACGTGCCGCAGATGAGACCTGATAGCTGATCGACTCCACCGCCAACTGCTTCTGCAGAGTGCCGATCAGATCGCTCAGCTTGGTGCTATCGTTGCTCTCCAGTCGCAGCGACTGGCGCACCCGCCAACCGGTGAGCACCTGCTTCCGGTAGATCGGGTTGGTACGGTAGTCGAGAGTCTGACTCTTCACCCCATCGGCCAACTTTGCCTGGCCGATCGCCCAGCCCATCTTGCGATTCACCTCGTTGGCCAGGGCAGCGGTGTTGGTGCCTTCGGTCTGCACATAGAGCACCGCCACCAGGGTATCGTTGGAGACCTGCTGCTCAGCACTAACCGCCAGCCGGACCCGGTCGTAGAGGGTGGCATCCTCATCGGCCTGAAGTGCCGGAATCGCAGCCAACAATAGCAGGCCGGCCAGCCCATTGAGCAGAATCTTGTTGCGCATCGTCATCTTCCTATCAGTTGTGCAAAAAATAACTATGCACCAAATCCTATTCCACGGCTGGAAAAATCTGTAGGAGCGCCCGCTTGCGGCGCGAATCAATCAGCGCAAAGGGTGTTCGCGGCGCAGGCGACACTCCTACAGGCTCTGGTGTTCTGAAACAGGAGCATAGAGAGAGGTGCGAGGTTCGTCCAACCGGAGTCGCTCAGGCGTTAGAAGGCAGCGGCTCAGTTTGAGCGTTTCGACGCCAGGAACAGCGAGTCGAAGATCAGCACCACCACCCCGACAGTGATCGCGGAGTCGGCAATATTGAAGGCGGGCCAGTACCACTGCTGGTAGTGGAGATGGATAAAGTCGATCACCTGACCGTAGAAGATTCGATCGACCACATTACCGATCGCACCGCCGATCACCAGCGACAGGGCCACCGCAACCCAGCGTTCCCCCCTGCCCAGGCGCCGCACCCAGAACACCAGATAGCTGGTCACCGCCAGCGCCAGGCCGATAAAAAACCAGCGCTGCCAGCCCCCCTGATCGCTGAGAAAGCTGAACGCCGCGCCCTTATTGTACATCAGGGTGAGATCGAAAAACGGCAGCAGATAGACCGGCTGATGCAGGTTGAGAAAAGCCTCAGCCAGCTGTTTGCTCAGCTGATCGAAAACGATTACAACCAATGCGAGCCAGAGCCAGCGCTGCATCCTCTCCCTCCCCATTCAGGCAAAGCGGCGAGCTTCGCCTTCGCCCACGACATTCTCCACGCAGCGGCCACAGAGCTCCGGGTGTTCGCTGTTGGCGCCAACATCCTCGCGGTGGTGCCAGCAGCGGGGGCACTTGTCGTAAACCGAGGCAGTGACGCGAACCGCCAGCCCCTCCAACTCGCTGGAGGCAGCATCATCGGGCAGATCGGCCATCGCATGCACCCTGGCGTCGGAGGTGATCAGCACGAAGCGCAGCTCGTCGCCCAGCTTGTCGAGCGAGGCCTTTAGCTGATCGTCACAGTAGAGGTCGATCTCCGCATCCAGGGAGGCGTTACCATCGGCGCGGAACGGCTCCAGCGCCTTGCCCACCGCATTGCGCGCCGCGATCACCTGGCCCCAGAAGGCGTGGTCGAAACTGTCACCGGCATCCAGCGCAAACAGCCCCTCATACCAACCCTCGAGGAACACGCTCTCGCCGCGCTCGCCGCGCTCGCCGGGCATGTGCGCCCAGACCTCGTCGGCGGTGAAGCTGAGGATCGGCGCCAGCCAGCGCACCATCGCCTCAACGATGTGATACATGGCAGTCTGGCAAGAGCGGCGCGGTAGGCTATCTGCCTGAGTGGTGTACTGGCGGTCCTTGATCACGTCGAGATAGAAACCGCCCAGCTCGGTGACACAAAAGTTGAGTATCTTCTGGTAGATCAGGTGGAACTGGTAGCCTTTGTAGGCATCAGCAATCTCCTGCTGCAGCTGCAGGGTGCGGTCCACCGCCCAGCGGTCGAGCTCGATCATCTCACCCGAAGCGACCATATGCTGTGCCGGGTCGAAGCCGTTGAGGTTGGAGAGCAGAAATCGCGTGGTGTTGCGAATGCGCCGGTAGGCGTCGGCGGTGCGCTTGAGGGTCTCGTCGGAGACGCTCATCTCGTTGCGGTAGTCGGTGGCCGCCACCCACAGACGGATGATGTCGGCACCGAGGTTCTTGGTCACCTTCTGCGGTGCCATCACGTTGCCCTTCGACTTGGACATCTTCTCGCCCTTCTCGTCGACGGTAAAACCGTGGGTCAGCACCTGTTTAAAGGGGGCGCAACCGTTCATCGCCACCGAGGTCAGCAGGGAGGACTGAAACCAGCCGCGGTGCTGATCTGAACCCTCCAGATAGAGGTCGGCGGGGTAACTCAGATAGTCGCGGGCCTGCAGCACGCACTGGTGGGTCACGCCGGAGTCGAACCAGACATCCAGCGAGTCGGTGACCTTGGTGTAGTCACCGGCTTGATCGCCCAGCAGCTCTTTGGCGTCGAGCTCGAACCAGGCCTCGAAGCCGCGCTCTTCGACCCGCTTGGCGACCTCTTTCACCAATTCGGCGGAGTCGGGGTGGAGCTCGTTTGTCTCCTTGTGGATGAACAGGGTGATTGGCACGCCCCAGGTGCGCTGGCGCGAGATGCACCAGTCGGGACGGTTCGCCACCATGCCCTGAATGCGTGCCTTGCCCCAGTCGGGCAGCCACTCGACCTGCTCGATCTCGCGCATCGCCGATGCGCGCAGCCCGGCCTGGTCCATGCTGATGAACCACTGCGGAGTGGCCCTGAAGATGATTGGTGTCTTGTGACGCCAGCAGTGCGGATAGCTGTGGTTGAGCCGCTCCTCGCGCACCAGTGCACCGCGCGCCTTGAGGACCTCGATTACCTTCTCGTTGGCGGAGAAGACGTGCTGCCCAGCGAACAGTTCGGTGCCTTCGACAAAGCAACCGTTGTTGCCCACCGGATTGTCCACCGGCAGCCCGTAGCGCTGACCCACTACATAGTCGTCGAGGCCGTGGCCGGGGGCGGTATGCACCGCGCCGGTACCCGCCTCGAGGGTAACGTGCTCGCCGAGGATCACCGGCACCTGGCGATCATAGAATGGGTGCTGCAGTTTCAGCCCTTCGAAGGCCTCGCCCTTGGCGTAGCCAAGCACATGATATTTTTCGATGCCGTAGCGGTCCATCACATCCTTCAGCATGGCATCGGCGATCACCATGCGCTCGTTGCCGAGCGGTCCGTCGCACTGCACCACCGCGTACTCCAGGCTCGGGTTAAGAGCCACCGCCTGGTTGGCGGGCAGAGTCCAGGGGGTGGTGGTCCAGATCACCATGTTGATCGGCCCCTCGCCCAAGCCGTCTGGCACATGGTGGCAGCGATCAAACAGGGCCGGCTCTTCGAGCACGCGGAAGCGCACGTCGATGGCGAAGGAATCCTTGTTCTGATACTCCACCTCTGCCTCGGCCAGCGCCGAGCCGCAATCGGTGCACCAGTGCACCGGCTTGGAGCCCTTGTGTACGTGCCCCTGCTCGACGATGCGGCCCAGTGAGCGCACGATATCCGCCTCGAATCGATGATCCATGGTGAGGTAGGGATTGTCCCACTCGCCGAGCACGCCAAGCCGTTTGAAGTCCTCGCGCTGGCCATCTACCTGTTTGGCGGCGTATTCGCGGCACGCCTTGCGGAACTGGCTGCTGGTCACCTTGCCGCCGGGCTTGCCGATCTTCTTCTCCACCTGCAGCTCGATGGGCAGGCCGTGGCAGTCCCAACCAGGCACGTAGGGGGCATCGAAGCCGTCCAGGGTGCGGCTCTTGATGATGATGTCCTTAAGGATCTTGTTGACCGCATGGCCGATGTGGATATTGCCGTTGGCGTAGGGGGGGCCATCGTGGAGGATGAACTTGGGCCGGCCAGCTGCGGTCTCACGGATCTTTGCGTAGAGCTTCCTCTCTTCCCACTGCTTGAGCATCTGCGGCTCACGCTGGGCCAGATTGCCGCGCATGGGAAAGGCGGTTTTGGGGAGATTGAGAGTCTGCTTGTAGTCGATCACGGAGGGATGCCTGCCCGATAATAAACAAAAGAGCCGTATTGAACCGCAAACCCGGCCGGGGCGTAAAGCCCTGATCTATAGCAGGTGGACTAGCAGTCGCCCGCGAACCGGCTCAGGCCGGCTGCGACTGGGGGACATTGAGCCACTCTCTGCCCAGCCGCGCATCCTCCAGGATCTGCGCCCGCAGCTCCTCAAAGGAGCCGAACTTCTTCTCGTCGCGCAGCTTGTGCGCAAACTCCACCTGCAGATGCTCACCGTAGACGACACGGTTGAAATCGAACAGATGGACTTCCAACAGATAGCGGGGGTCGCCACACACCGTCGGGCGGGTACCGATATTGGCGACACCGGGCAGCACCCCCTCCGCCAGACCATGCACCCGCACCGCGAACACCCCACGCAACGGGCTAACGTGGCGGTGCAAATCGACATTCATGGTGGGAAAACCGATGGTGCGGCCGCGCTTGTCACCGTGCGCCACCCGGCCGCAGATGCGGTAGGGTCGACCCAGGCAGGCAGCGGCGCGATCTAGATCACCGCGGCTGAGCAACTCGCGGATACGGGTACTGCTGACCCGGTCGGCATCCAGCTTGAAGGTGTTCATATTCTCCACCTCGAAACCATGCTCGCTACCCATCGCCTGCAGCAGATGGAAATCCCCCGTGCGACCAAGGCCGAAGCGGAAGTCATCGCCCACTGAGAGAAAGCGCACACCAAGCCCCTGGATCAGCAGCTCGATAACAAACTCCCGCGCCGGCATGGTGGAGAATTTGCGGTTGAACTCGAGGATCACCACCCGCTCGATGCCGGCCTCATACATCGCCTGCAGTTTTTCACGCAGTCGGGTGAGGCGCGCCGGGGCGGCATCCGGGGTGAAAAACTCCCGCGGCTGGGGCTCGAAGGTAATCACTGTAGCCGGCAGACCAAACTCTGCTCCCTTCTCCCGCAGGTGGCGCAACACCGACTGATGCCCGAGATGGACCCCATCAAAGTTGCCAATGGTTGCCACACAGCCGTGATGGTGTGCCCGGATGTTGTGTAAGCCACGAATTACCTGCATAAAAACCGCTCCCCATTGCGAACGGTAATTATAGGCATTGCGTGGAATTTGGGAATCCTTGGGAACGCCGTTCGCGGCACAAACGGCGTCCCTATCGAAAAATCAGCTCCACTCCCGAAACGAAGCCAGCCTATTTTGCATAGCGATCGTGATTGAACACCATGTCACCGCCCGGGGCGCCGGTGTGGCAAGCGATACAGCCCTTCGGCATACCCTCGGCGACACGCCCTGCCAGCGACATCCCCTTAGGGTTCTTCAGCACGCTGCCGTTAGGGGCATACTTGACCCAGAACCAGTCTTTGTTGTCCGGATCGTAGCCGGTGCGTTTGAACATCACGGTGACCGCCTTGAGGAACTTGTTCGGTTCGTTGGCCACCGCCTGCTTGCTGACCCCCTTGCCGCCGTAGTTACGTTTGATGATCACCACCCCCTCATCAGAACCGACCCGGGCGGTAGCGTCGATAGTGTCGAGGATCGCGCCATGGGGGTGCATGCCGGTGTAGGGGGTCGACATGATCGCACCCTCCCCCACCAGACCAGAGGCACTCAGGTTGTGCCAGAGCTTACCGGCGTAGTCGACATCATCCTTACCGCCAAACGGTGCGGCTGAGAGCGCCGAGGCAAACAGCATCGAAGAAAAGGCCAGTGCAACGGTTTTCTTATTCATCATGATCAGATCTCCTGGTCGTTGTTGTCGCCAGATTGGCGTGGAATTAATACTGCCCTCGGCAAGGCCCGAGAACGCATAAAGAACAGTGTGTGTTGGGGATAGACGAGGGGGACGGCCACCGGTTCGCCTATCAGGCGAGCGCGACTGATCAGCCGGCCGTCACCAGTGTCGATTTCAAACAGATGTCCCGCATCACCGACAACCAGCAGACGTTCATCATGCAGCGCTGCCGGCAGGGTGAGGCGTTCGCCGAGGGATCGCCGCCACAATGACTCACCAGTTGCTGCATCAAGTGCGTCGATCCGGCCATCCAATCCGCTCAGCAGGATCCGCTCCCCGTTCACCAGCAGGCCAGACTTCAGACTGGCGAAGCGCCGCGTCCAACGCAGCTCTCCCTGGGCGGAGTAGACCTTCACCTCGCCGGCGAAGGTAGTGACAACAACAGAGCCGGAGTCGAGCGCTCGCGGACTATAGATCAGCTCCTGTCCGAGCGGGCGCTGCCAGCGCAGCTCGCCACTGCGGCGATCCACCGCCCAGAGCAAACCTTCGCTGCCGCCGGTAATCAGCAATTCACCGAACACAGCAGGCGGGTAGACCCATCCATCGAAGCGGCGCTGCCACAAGCGCTCACCATCCACCAGCCGCAGCGCCACCAGTGTGCCGTCTTCCCCGGACAGGTAGGCGACCCCCTCATCCAGGCTGGGTGAAAATAGGGTTGTCTCGCTCTGCCAACGCCAGCGGGTCTTGCCGCTGGCAAGATCGAGTGCCTGCAGGCCCTGCCCCCCGCTCAACAGCACCAGGCCATCGGCAACCACTGGCTCCAGGGTCTGCTCACCCTGCAGCGCCGACCAGCGCAGTCGCAGGGTTACCGGATCGTAAACCGCCAGCCCCTGATCAGAGACCAGCAGATGCTCGTTCAAAAGCAGGGGGTTTTCCGCATATTCCACAGCGGCAGCGGGGTGTGTGGTCAGTAGAAGCACCACACCGATCAGAAAAGTCTTGTACATATCCTGCGCCCCGCCTGGCATGAGTTGAGGGTGCCATCGCACCCCATTCAAAACTCAATACGCAGCAAAGCAGGCAGCGGATTCAAGAAAGGGAAAAGATTTAGTCACTATTCAGCAGTTCCATGAAAAGGGAGGCTGAATAGTTATAAAAAAACGGAAGTAGAGTCGGCGCTCTTTCGCGTCGGTTATTCCATCCGAGGGATGGTGATGAGGGCAACAGTGCCGGTTCGGAAGGCAGGCTGCAGGTTAACCTCCCAATCGTTGGCGTCGGCCAGCTGGCGCACGATGGCCAGTCCCAAACCGCTGCCTCCTGTGGTGGTGCTACGGGATTTTTCCAGACGATAGAACGGACGAAAAACGGACTCCCGCTGATCTGCCGGGATACCCGACCCCTGATCCTGAATCCTGATTGTGAGCAGGCTATCGTCACATTCCAATTCGACCTTGACCGGTTTTGCATCACCGTAACGGATCGCATTCTCCAGCAGATTGGTGACGACGCGACGCAGCGCCAGTGGATTCAGTTTTCTCATGCAGGATCCGTTGCCCACCCATTCGATCTCTTTACCACCTGAACGTGCAGCCTGGATGATGCCGTCCAATACGTTGGTGATATCCGTCTGCACCTGCTCCTGCTTTTCAAGTTCCAAGCTGATCTGCATGGTTTCACTGATCAACCGGTTTATCGTGGCGAGATCCCGTTTGATTCCCGCCATCAGTTCCGCGTCACCACCTTCATCAGGCAGCATCTCCAGGGCCAGTTGCACCTGGGTGAGCGGAGTGCGGAGATCGTGGGAGATTCCGGCCAGCAGCAGTGTTCTGTTGGCCAGCAACTCTTTCACCTGCTGGCTCATGCGATTGAATGTCTGCGTCAGAACCTGCAACTCCTCCGGCCCTTCTTCCCTTACCGGTTCCGGCCAACTGCCTTTTCCAATCATCCGTGCCGAGTGGGAGACGCGTTCGAGGGGGATGGTGAGCCGTCGCGCCAGGAGCGCTGCGGTAAAAAAGGTCAGGACCGTGCCGGCGCAGAACAGAAGCAACAATGCCAATGGCGGTTGAATCCCGATACGTGAGCGGAGAAATCCCAGACGCAGCTTTTGGCTATAGTCCGGTATCTCGGCCCAGATCCACTCATTGCCTTTGGCATCACGGCTTGTCTTGAGGCGCACCTCATCACCAACGCGCCGGGCGAGCGCCTGCCTGAGAAAATAGAAATAGGGTAAGAAGTCGGTGTTGTCGGGAAGGGGGGTATCTGTAACCACCAGGGTCAGGTCATGATTTTGTTTCAGAATCTTGCGAAACGCCGGGCGTTCCTGCTCCGGCAGCCTTTCCCAGCGCTGCATGGCGTGCACCATCACCGCCGCCAAGTCGTCGGTGGCACGTTTTCCCAAGGGGACCAACACGTAGAAGGCCAATACACTCAGAGTCAGCAGCTGAAATCCGACAGAGACCAACGCAATGGTGGCCAAGGTTCTACCGAACAGGCTGTGAAATCGAAACAGCCCCATCACTCGCCGTTGCGTGAGAACAGGTAGCCGGCACCCCAAACCGTGCGCAAATAGATAGGTTCAGAGGGATTGGGTTCGATCTTCCGCCGTAGCCGGTTAACGCAGACGTCAATGCTTCTGTCGAGGTGAGAGCGCTCGTAGCCCTTGGTGATCTCCATCAGCATATCCCGGCTGAGCACCCGATCTGAATGTTCGAGGAAGACCCGTAACAGGGTGAATTCACCATGGGTCAGGGGAATCTCATCCCCCTCCCGGGTGAGGCGGTATTTTTCCACGTCGAGGGCAAAGGGGCCGAATTCAAGAACGGACTTTTCTACCGCCGCCATGGGTTGATCTGCGTGTTTCATGCGGCGCAGGACAGCGCGAATCCGGGCCAGCAACTCTCGCGGATTGAAGGGTTTGGAAAGATAGTCGTCCGCACCAACCTCGAGGCCGATGATTCTGTCCATCTCCTCGCCCCGAGCCGAGATGATAATGATGGGTTGATTGCCCTGGCTGCGCAGATTACGGGCCAGCGACAAGCCATCCTCTCCCGGCAGCATCAGATCAAGGATGATCAAATCGACGTGGTGCGTTTTGAGGTGGCGGGTCATCGCGGCCCCGTCTTCCACCGCAGCCACCTGATACCCCTCATTGGTCAGATATCGCTGCAACAGCGATCGAAGTTCAGCTTCGTCATCCACGACGAGAAGGCGATGACTGGCTTCTTTATTGGCCATGCCGCGAGTATCTAGCCGATGAAATGTTTCTGAAACAACTCGTTACACCCTGTTACCGAACGGTTAACGCCGCGGAAAATAACCCCAGCATACTGCGCTTGTTGCTCCGATGCGGCACTGCCAGCAACACCGAACATAACTGAAATTCAGACATCATTGGGGGAAGAAAACATGCGATCTGCTCGTAACGAGAATAACACATTTCAAATCCACTCACTGCGTCGGGGATTGGGGCTTCTTGGGGTCTCCATCTCGATGTTGTTGTGCGCCGGAGTGGTGGTTGCCGACAAGCAACAGCCGAAGGCAGCCGACATGCAACAGCTCCAACAGATGATGAAAAAACAGATTGGACTGATGAAGCCAGAGTTGCAGAAGCGGGTCAAGGCGCTCTCACCCAAAACCAAAAAGATGCTCCTTTCTATCTATGCACAGCACTCCCGGCATAGCGACAAAGTCACGCTGCGCCAGGTGATGCACGAAGTGCTTTCCGACTACCAGAGTATGGCGGCCGGCATCATGACCGACAACGCAGAGCAAGCGGCCGATAGCGCCAGGCGTCTTGCCAATCACCGTATCCCCAGGGGTGGCCTACTGCCTTACATGAGTCTGGAGATGATCAACGATGACAGCCTGGCGGCTCTCGATGGTTTCAATGCCAGCGTGGAAGGTACCGCAAAGCGTCTTGCTGATGCGGCCGAGCAGGGGGACATGGGGAAGGCCGCCTCTTACATGGATGACATTACTGGGGGCTGCGTGGGTTGTCACGCCATGTTTCGCGGCATCCCGGGCCAGTCAGACCTGTTGCGCTGATATCGATCATGAGTAGAAAACAGAATATCCGGAGGAGTCCACAATGTTGATAAAGAGAAGAAAAAACACCCTGGCAATTGCGCTACTTGGCAGCCTGCCGATGGCTGCGAACGCGACCAATGGGGATCAGGTACTGGGCATAACCGCGACTCAGTGGGGCATGGGTGGCGCCGTGGTTGCAGCGCCGCAGGATACCGGCACCGTACTCACCAATCCGGCGGGAATTGCCGAACTCGGCATCGAAGAGGTCAGGTTCGATCTGAGCCCTGGGTTTCTCAATCCTCCCAGAGAGGTCAATGGCAACGAGAGTGATTCCAACCTCTTCTTCATGCCGTCTGGAACCGCTGCGTTCAAAGTCAACGATCGGCTTTATTTTGGCCTGGGCATGGCGGCCATCTCGGGGTTTGGCGTTGACTTCCCGGATGCCTTTCCATTGCCCAACGATCAGCAGTTCGTGACCACCAAGGGCTTTTTCAAGTTGGCGCCGACGGTTGCGTACAAGGTCAGCGACAAGCTCTCTCTCGGTGGCTCCATCAATATTGGCTACCAGAGTCTAGCCCTGAGCAATCCCTCGTTTACCTTCTCGCAAAATCAGAAATTTGGTTTTGGAGTGTCATTGGGGGCGGTCTACCATATCAATGACAAGATGCAACTTGGTGCGTCCTGGATAAGCAAAACGAACGTAAGTGAACACGAATTCAACACCGCCGCCGGCAAGTTTGAACTCGACATGGATATGCCCCAGTCCTTTGCGCTGGGCTTTGCCTTCCACCCTCTCGACGGCATGCTGATCGAACTGGATGCCAAATGGATCAACTTCAGCGACACCATGGGATCGGTGAATATCAGTCACCCTGCCGGTTACACCCCGGGAGATTTCGGATTGACAGTGCCGACGGCACTGAACTTCGGGTGGGATGACCAACTGGTCCTAGCCCTGGGCGTGCAGAAAGAGATAAACCCAAAGACGACAGTGCGGTTTGGCATCAACTATGCGGAGGCACCCTTTGATGAAGAGGATGTGGACAACAATCTCGGTTCCGTGGCGATTCCGGAACTGCACATCTCTCTGGGTATGACACGCAAACTCAGCGACCGGATCTCCGGTTCGCTCTCCTATACCTACGCCTTTGAAAATGAGTTGACGTCCAATACCGGCTCCGGCAATACCATATCCATCCAGCAGAACATCGTCTACCTGCAGTTGAGCTACGCGCTTTGATCCGATTCCATACTAAGAGAAGTACATGATGACTATTGATAGAATTGTCCGTCTGATGGCGGGAATGATGATCCTGCTGAGTCTGGCCCTGACTCACTATATCCATCCCTACTGGGCGTTTTTGACGCTTTTTGTCGGGGCCAACCTGATGCAGAGCGGTTTCACCAATATCTGTCCGCTCTCCAGCATCCTGAAAAAGCTGGGGGTGTCGGAAGAAACACCCTGTTCAAGCTGACAACCTGAAACCAAAATTCGGAGCGCCCTACGGGGCGCTCCGAATCGATGAGAGACAACCATTCTTTAAAGAGCTGCAAGCAGAAGCCGCAGGCAGCTCTTGATCGTAAAGTAAATCTGGGGCTACCCCCAAAAGGAGAGATTCACCCATGTGTAAGACTTGCTGGACCATTACTGCTCTGCTGTTAGTTGCGATACTGGGCATGGCCTACAAATTCATCATCCAGGGTAGTGTTGAACAGGCCAGCGACGGGCGATTGAGCCTGCAGCTAGAAACCACCGAAAGGGATCTGGTACTGGGGGAGATGCGCGCTTTCCTGGTGGCCGTGCAACAGATCAATGAAGGCATCGTCCAGGATGACATGAAAAAGGTTGCCGATGCTGCACGCAAAGTGGGGCGCGCAGCGCAGGAGGCGGTGCCAGGTTCTTTGATGGGAAAACTGCCCCTCGAGTTCAAGAAGCTCGGATTCGATACGCATACCAAATTCGATTCTCTGGCCCTGGATGCTGAGCAGTTCGGTGACAAAGAACAGACCCTGGGCGCACTGGTCGAACTGATGCAAAACTGCATCGCCTGTCATGCGGGGTACCGCATCGATGTGGTTTCCGACTAGCGTCTGTCCAGAAACGGCGATATAGAATCACAAATCGTTTTTAAGACTCTAGCCCCCCCCCAGGCCTGTGGTGTGGGGGGCTCCTAGAGCGAGCGGAAGTGGTGCAGTCGAATACCGGAGATGTAGAGCACGACGAAGTAGAGCACTCCCCCGCTAGCGATAAAGAAGGTGAGATGAACGATCCGGGTCCAAGTGCCTTGGCCGAGCCAAAGGTCGAGACTACCGACCCCCCACAGCAGCAGCGCGCCCATGGCGAAGGCTGCCATCGAGGCGCGCAGCCAGATCCCGGGCCAGCCGGGACGGGGTGTATAGATGCTCTGCTCCCGCAATCCACGGTAGAGCAGCCAGGCATTCAGCGAAGAGGATATCGTGGTCGCCAGCGCCAGCCCGGCGTGATCCAGCGGAAACACCAGCAACAGATTGAAGAGCATATTCGCCGCCATCGCTAAGATCCCGATCCGCACCGGGGTGCGGGTATCCTGGCGGGCGTAGAACCCCGGCGCGAGGATCTTGATCAGCATGATCGCCATCAGCCCCGGCGCGTAGGCCATCAGGCTGTAGCTCGACATCAGCACATCCTGTGCGGTAAACGCCTCTGAATGAAACAGGGTGGCCAGGGTCGGCCCGGCCAGCACAAATAGCCCGACGGCAGCGGGCACCCCCAACAACACGGTCACCCGCAGCGCCCAGTCGAGGGTGTCGGAGAACTCCTGCGGGGACTTCTCTGCATGCTTGCGTGACAGGTTCGGCAGGATCACGGTACCCAACGCCACCCCCAGGATACCCACCGGAAACTCCATCAGGCGGTCAGAGTAGTAGAGCCAGGAGATGCTGCCACTGACCAGAAACGAGGCGATCAGGGTATCCAGCAGCAGGTTGAGCTGGCTCACCGAGACCCCAAACAGCGCCGGTACCATCAGCTTCATCACCCGGATCACGCCGCGATCGTGGAATGCCACTCTTGGCCGCGGGATCATCCGGATCTGGTAGAGGAAGGGCAGCTGGAACATGAACTGCACACCGCCAGCCAGCAGCACAGCCCAGGCCAGCGCGACAATCGGCTGATCCATCATCGGCGATAGCCAGAGCGCACATCCAATCAGCGAGAGATTCAGCAGCACCGGAGTGAAGGCTGGCGCACCAAAACGGTGATGGGCATTCAGCACTCCACCGGCGAAGGCGGTCAAGGAGATAAAAAAGAGATAGGGGAAGGTGAGATGCAGCATCTCCACCGCCAACTCGTACTTGCCATCACCGTCACTGAGAAAACCGGGGGCAAAGATCATCACCAGCAGCGGTGCGGCCACCACACCAAGCAGGGTAGTTAGCAGCAGCACCACGCCAAGGGTGCCGGCCATCATGTCGACAAACGCCTTCAGCTCCTGCTCCGAGCGCTGACTTCGATACTCCGTCAGGACCGGTACAAAGGCGAGCGAAAACGCACCTTCGGCAAACAGACGGCGCAGAAAGTTGGGTATCTTGAACGCGACAAAGAAAGCATCGGTGGTCGCATCCGCACCAAACATGCGAGCCAGCACCAGATCCCGGACAAACCCCAGTATCCGGGAGATCATAGTGTTACTGCCTACCGTGGCAAAAGGTTTGAGAAACGAAGCCAGAACCCCATCCTTTGTTTGGTGGTAACTATCTCAGTGCGCCCCCATTCAGGGCGCACACACCGAATAGCCACGCTTATTTTAATATTCAAAGTGGACTAAGGATTATATGTGCAAATTTGGACAAGTTAAGTTAGAAATCCAGGAACCGGGCAGTAGCTCCAGCTAGAGTTGACAGAGAGCGCATTGTTTAGGATAATTCGCGCCCTTTCAGACACAGGATTTCCAGGAGACCAAAGTTGGCAAACTCAGCTCAAGCCCGTAAGCGCGCTCGTCAGGCAGACAAACGTCATCTGCGCAACCAGTCCCGCCGCAGCACCATGCGCACCGCAGTTAAGAAGGTTGTGAAACTGATCGCCAGCGGTGACAAAGAGGGCGCCAGCGAAGCCTACAAGACCGCAGTACCGCTAATCGACAGCACTGCCGGCCAGGGCCTGATCTCGAAAAACAAGGCAGCCCGCCATAAGAGCCGCCTCAACGCACAGATCAAGGCGCTGTAAGCCGAAAAGCGAATGCTCCTGTGAAAAAAACCGGCCCAGTGCCGGTTTTTTTATGCTCAGCAGAGAAGAAAACTAAACCAGCACCAGATTGTCACGATGGATCAGCTCAGGCTCATCCACATAGCCGAGTATCTCTTCAATACGCCGGCTCGGCTGTCCCATGATGCGGCGCGCCTCCTGGGCGTTATAGTTTGCCAGCCCGCGCGCCACCTCTCCGCCATGACGATCTACGCAGACCACCGCCTCGCCACGCTGGAACTCACCATCCACCAGAGTGACCCCCACCGCCAACAGGCTGCAACCCTGTTCACGCAACACCCTTACCGCACCATCATCCAGCGTCAGCCGGCCACGCACCTGCAACTGCCCTGCGAGCCAGCGCTTGCGCGCCGCCTGTGGCTCCTGAGCAGGGATCAGCAAAGTACCGCTCATCTCCCCGGAGGCAAGACCATCAAGCACACCGGGGTGAGCGCCTGAGGCGATGATGGTGGCGGTGCCAGAGCGCGCCGCCAGACGCGCCGCCCTCACCTTGGTCACCATGCCGCCGCGCCCCAGCCCGCCAGCACTGCCGCTGGCCACCTGATCCAGTAGCGGATCGTCGACCCGCGCTTCACGGATCAGCTGCGCCTGTGGATTGCCACGTGGATCGGCATCGAACAACCCTTCCTGATCGGTCAGCAGCACCAGCAGGTCGGCCTCGACCAGGTTCGCCGCCAACGCCGCCAGGGTGTCATTATCGCCAAATCGCAGCTCTTCGGTGGCGACGGTGTCGTTTTCGTTGATCACCGGCACCACACCCAGATCGATCAGGGTACGCAGGGTGCTGAGGGCGTTCAGGTAGCGCATGCGGTCGGCGAGGTCATCCCGGGTCAGCAGGATCTGTGCGGTGTGCAGGCCGTGTTTCTGGAAACAGGCCTCGTAGGCACGGATCAGCCCCATCTGACCGATGGCGGCGGCGGCCTGCAGCTCATTCAGGCTGTGCGGACGGCGACTCCAGCCCATCCGGCTCATACCCTCGGCCACCGCACCGGAGGAGACCAGCACGATCTCATGGCCCGCTTGCCTGAGCCGCGCCATCTGCTCCACCCAAGGGGAGAGTACCGCGCGGGAGAGCCCCTTGCCGCCGGATGTCAGCAGAGCGCTACCGATCTTGACCACCCAGCGGCGTGTCTGGGGCAGGCTGTCGCGTGAGATTACCATCGATGATCCTGTGTCTGCCGCGCTCTGTCAGCCCTGTAACGGGTCCCAAGCCGCCTCAGGCTCCTCTTCGTCAGCGCAGCGCTCCTCTTGCCAGACCGCCTCCAGCCGGGCCATCAGATCAGCCACCAACTGCTGCGCGCCCTCCCCGCTCACCGCGGAGATACCATACACCGGCCCCTGCCAGCCAAGCGCATCGACAATCGCCGTGAGCCGCTCACTGTATGCCTCGGGAGACAGCAGATCACGCTTGTTGAGCACCAGCCAGCGCTCGCGGCCGGCCAGTTCATCCGAGTAGCACGCCAGCTCCTGCTCGATGCGCCGCACCGCCTGTACCGGGTCATCCGACTCATCCAGCGGCGCCATATCGACCAGATGCAGCAGCAGACGGGTGCGCGAGAGGTGCTTGAGAAACTGGATGCCGAGCCCGGCTCCTTCCGCCGCGCCCTCGATCACACCGGGGATATCAGCCACCACGAAGCTGCGCTCGCGCGCCAGACTGACCACCCCAAGGTTGGGATAGAGGGTGGTGAAGGGGTAACCCGCCACCTTCGGGCGAGCACTGGAGATCTTGCGGATCAGGCTCGACTTGCCGGCGTTGGGCATTCCCAGCAAGCCTACATCGGCAAGCAGGATCAGCTCCAACTGCAGTTCGCGCCGCTCCCCCAGGGTACCATGAGTGAACTGGCGTGGGGTGCGGTTGGTGCTGCTCTTGAAGTGGATATTACCAATGCCGCGGGTACCTCCCTGGGCCACCAGCAGGGTCTGATGATGCTCCAACAGTTCGCCGATCAACTCGCCGGTCTCCTCATCCCGCACCCGAGTCCCTACCGGCACCTTGACATAGCGATCCTCACCGCTGCGGCCGGTGCGCTCGCGCCCCATGCCGTTCTGCCCGCGTTGCGCCCGGTGGTGGCGCTGGGTACGGAAGTCGACCAGGGTATTGAGACCGCTGTCGGCAATCAGGTAGACGCTGCCACCGTTACCGCCATCGCCACCATCCGGGCCACCCCTGGGAATATATTTCTCACGCCGAAAGCTGGCGGAACCATTGCCACCATCCCCGGCTTCGACCTTGATCTTGGCCTCATCGACGAACTTCATACTCTCCCCCCGATTGCCCCAGGCTCCCCAGAACGCAAAAGGCCCCGTCAAAGACGAGGCCCCTGGATAGCCGGATACGGACGATCTCAGTCGGCAACCACACTCACAAACTTGCGATTGTGTGGCCCCTTGACCTCGAACACCACCTTTCCGTCAGCCTTGGCAAACAGGGTGTGATCCCTGCCAACACCAACATTCACGCCGCCGTGAAAGCGGGTGCCGCGCTGACGCACCAGGATGCAGCCAGCTTTGGTGTCCTGGCCACCAAAGACCTTCACGCCCAGGCGTTTAGATTCTGAATCGCGGCCGTTACGTGTACTACCGCCTGCTTTTTTATGTGCCATTGCTCTAGCCTCCTCAGCCTGCGCTGATACCGGTAACCTGCAGTTCGGTGTACCACTGCCGGTGACCCTGCCGTTTCATATGATGCTTGCGGCGCCGGAACTTGATGATCTTGACCTTCTTGCCACGACCGTGGGACTTAACGGTGACGGTTACCTTGCCGCCATCAACGTAGGGCGCACCCACTTTGATATCTTCACCGTCCGCGACCATTAGAACCTTGTCCAATTCGACGGAAGCGCCCTCGTCAGCACTCAGCTTCTCAACCTTGATAGTGTCGCCTTCCGCCACACGATACTGCTTGCCGCCGGTCTGAATTACCGCATACATAGCTCATCATCCCCAAAAAAACCGTTGACTCTGCGCAGAACACCGCGCGGAAAGAGGCGGGATTCTATATGCTTGCAAGAAAAGAGTCAACACAGCGTTATACACACTGCCTGACGAAGAGAAATGGAGCCGGCGAGAGGACTTGAACCCCCGACCAGCTGATTACAAATCAGCTGCTCTACCAACTGAGCTACGCCGGCAAGGGGGCGATTGTAGGACTTTATCTATAGGCTGGCAATCGCGTCACGAAAGCACACTCACCCGGCCTGCACTCAACCAGTGACAAGACGACGCAGCGGGTCGAACTTCTCGCGCAGAGTCGTCGAACGCAGCGTCTCCAGCAATTCTCCCAGTTTGAAGGGATGGTGCTGCTCATAGGCCACCCCCAGTTGCGGCATCTCAGCAAGTCCAGACTCACGGGCGTGTTCGACGAAGCCTTTGTTCTTCCAGAAAAAGGCGCCGGGCATGGTAGTGGGGATAACCAGCACATAAAAGAGCGCCCGGCCGATGACAGAGACGATCAGGGCCAACAGCGCCAGGAGGATGAATGCCCAGGCACTATCGCTGTCGAGCAGGCCGATGCCTAGGGACAGCATCAGTGCCACGGCCAACAGGCCGTTGCGCAGCCAGTAAGGATAACCGTAGGTCGTGGTCTGTTCATAGAAGGAGGCGGCGCCCTCGCTCTCCTGGGCCTGCAGATCCCGCGCATGGTAGAGCAACCCAATGCCCTCCAGTGCCAGCCCCGTTCCCGCCACCATGGCAAGCAGTCGCCCCAGTTCTGGGGGTAACTGATTGGACGCCAGGGCCACCAGCGCCAGCAGCAGAGAACCCAGCGTCAGGGCAGTGCCGGCAAAAGTCGCCGCGGTATACCAATGATCCCAAAATGGGCGGGAGGGAATCCGGTAGAGCTTATACATAAAGTATCCACCGATCCCGGCTCCCAACAGGCCGATTACCGCAAACAGATCCTGCACAATCCCGGGAAAGGGGCTGTCGAAGAGCAGATCGGAGACGGCAAAGAAGGTAAAACCCGCCAACCCGGCAAAAAAGAGCGAAACACCGGCAATCTCACGGCTCACCGGAGAGAAGCGCAGATTGTAGAAGCCGCGATAGAAACGGTGGGGTTTGCCCAGGTGCATAGTGAGCTTGAACAGGCCGACGCCCATCAGCGCCAGCATCACCAGGACAGCGGGCAGGAGAGCGCCGCCCGCTGTGAAGGCGACCATCGGTTGCAAACCCACCCAAGCCCCCAGGGTCAGCAACAGGAAGGCGCCCATCACCGTCTGTGCGCTGAGGGTGAAGGCGATATGGGCGTTCTCATGGGAGCCGAGCAGCGTGCTCAGGTTCCATTCCCGTTTAAAACCGTGCTTCGGATCGACCACCGGATGGAAGCTGCCACTGGCATCATCACGGTGGTATTTCACCGCCGTGCTGTCCACCCGCGCCATCTCCCGCTGGGTGGTACAGGTCTGTTGGAAGCGGATGTTGGGGTGGGTGATATCGGTGCGCGGGAAGCCAGGGATCTCACTCTTCGCCTGATCGCGCCCCTCAGGGATATTCTCGATCACGCCGAAGTCGAGGGCCTTGCCCAGGCAGGCGGTGACACAGGCGGGCTTGAGGCCCACTTCGAGCCGGTCCACGCACATATTGCACTTGCTCACCTGGCCCTTGACCGGGTCGAGCTGGGGCGCGTTGTAGGGGCAGACCCAGGTGCAGTAGCCGCAACCGAAGCAAATGTCCGGATCCTGCAGCACCGCGCCGTATTCGGCGAACTTGGTGTAGGCGCGGGTGGGGCACCCCTTCAGGCAGACAGGGTCATCGCAATGGTTGCAGGCCATGGAGATGTTGAGGCGCTGATAGGCCGGGTAGGTGCCGCCCTCCACGAAACCCACCGAGCGGAAGGCGATGTGCGCCGGGTTGTCGTTCTTCTCGCTGCAGGCCGCCTCGCAGGCGTGACAGGCGATGCAGTTGTCGGCGTTGAAGTAGAAGCCGTGCTGCTTGTAACGGTTGGGATTGTCACCGATCCCATCACCACCGTTGATGTTGAGGCTCTGACCATGGAGCGAATCACCCGCCCTGGCCTTCTCGATCGGCGTGCCGTAGCGGTTGGTTTCCTGGCTTGTCGGGTCGTTGAGCCGGGCGTAGTCGGGTTCGTTTTCTCGTGCTTCAAACATAGTCATTTCTCATGGATAACCCGGGATCGGGGTCAAACCACCCATCTTTGATGCATGATGCCGACAGGCTTACGCGGTTTGACTCCGGCCCCTGAGCCTTAAAACTTGCGCATCTCTTTACTCAACCGGGCCGCGCCCAACTGGTCGGCAATACGTTCGATGCGCACGGCGGACTGCTTGTAGGCGGGCTGGCGAGAGTGCGGATCCAACAAACCCAAGGTCAGGCGGTTGGCGCAGTCGTGGAAATGGAAGGGCAGGAAGACCATGTTCTTCGGCACCCGCTGGGTGGGCTGGGCCATCACCACCGCATCGGAACGGCGTGACACCAGGCGGACATACTCTCCCCGCTGAATGCCCAACTCCGTCGCCAGATCCGGGTTGATCTCGATGAACGGGATCGGGCTGTACTTATTATTGTTGCCGATCTTGCCGGTCTTGGTACGGCCGTGCCAATGCTCGATCAGGCGCCCGGTGTTAAGCCAGACAGGGAACTTCTCGTCCGGCACCTCGTTGTTATCGATGAAGGGCAGCGGGATCAGCTTCGCCTTGCCGTCCGGGTGGCGGAAGGTCCCATCTTCGGTGTAGAGGCGCTTGCCCCCCTTGGGCGGCACCTCGCCCCTCTCCACCTGCTCATGGGTGTAGGGCCACTGGATACCACGATTTTTTTCGATCAGCTCGTGGTTCATACCGGAGATGTCGGCAAGCCGCCCCTTGGAGAGCTCACCCATCTCCAGGAAAATGTCGGGTGCCCGCTCAGGAAAGTTAACCTTGCCGTCGCGATTGAAACGCTCGGCCATGCGGTTGAAGATCCAGAGGTCAGGTTTGGCCTGTCCCGGCGCTGGGCTGATTGGCTTAACCAGGTTGATGCGTCGCTCGGTGTTGGTCATCACGCCTTCCTTTTCCGCCCAGGTGCCGGCAGGCAGGTAGACGTGGGCATACTGAGCGCTCTCGGTGTCCTCGTAGCAGTCCTGCACGGCGCAGAACTCCAGCTTCTCCATCGCCTTGCGGATGCGCGAGGTGTTAGGCAGGGACGACATGGGATTGGTGGCGATCAGCCACAGCCCTTTGATCTGGCCCGACTCGATGGCGTGGTAGATGTCGGTCTGGAACAGGCCGCGTTTCTTGGGAAAGAACTCGGGGTCCACGTTCCAGAATTTAGCAATCTCTTCACGATGCTCGGGGATTTCCAGATAGCGGTAGTTGGGCAGTCCGGAGCAGGAGGACCACTCCCGGGTGCCCATGGCATTACACTGGCCGGTGATGGAGAGGCTGGTGCCGCCGGGCTTGCCGATGTTGCCGGTGAGCAGCGCCAGGTTGTTGATCCCCACGACTCCATCAGAACCGTGGGTGGACTGATTGATGCCCATGGTCCAGATCTGCATCGCCGCACCGGCGTTGGCAAACAGCCGGGCGACGTGGCGGATGGTGTCCTCGTCGATGCCGCAGATCTTCGATGCCGTTACCGGGTCATAATTGGCCACTTCTGCCCGAAGTTCTTCGATGCCGTTGGTATTAGCCTCGATATAACGTTTGTCTTCCAAGACTTCGTCCAGGATCACATGCATCATCGCATTCTGCAGCACCACATCGGTGCCGGGGGTAATCGGCAAATGCATGTGGGCGTTCTGCGCCAGCATGGTGACCCGCGGGTCCACCACGATCAGAGGAAAGCCGCGCCGCTCCTGCGCCTCTTTCATGCGCCAGTAGATGATCGGGTGCTGTTCCGGCAGGTTGGAACCCCAGGCGATCAGGCAGTCGGTCTGCTCAAAGTCATCGTAGCAACCCGGTGGGCCGTCGGAGCCGAAGGAGCGCTTGTAGCCGGAGACCGCCGAGGCCATGCAGAGGGTGGTATTACCATCGTAGTTATTGGTACCGATCAGGCCACGGGTGAGCTTACCCAGGGTGTAGAACTCCTCGGTGAGCATCTGTCCGGTAGAGATGATGGCGAAGGCGTCGCGGCCATACTGCGCCTGGATGCGGCGGATCTCATCGTGGCTTTTATCCAGGGCCGTATCCCAGTCGGTGGGCTGCCAGGGCTGGTGCCACTGCTCGCGTATCTTGGGTTCCAGGCCGCGGCCGGCGGAGTCGAATACTTCATGCTCGAAGATGCCCTTCAAGCACAACTTACCGCGGTTGACGTCGGCCTCCGCCACGCCTCGGGAGGCGACCGGTTTGCCCTCGGTATTCAGCCCCACCTCAATGGAGCAGCCGGTGGAACAGTAGCCGCAGGCGGCGTACTTCCACTCGACCACCCCCTTGTCGGCAATCGTGATCGGATTTTTCTTTGTCCTGCCAAACAGCATGATGTCTCCTCACTTCATAGGGCGAGCTGTGCCCGCCATAAGAGACTCGTGACGACCGCTTGTCGGGCACAGCCCGACCTGGCATTCATGCAGCGGCCTCTGACGGTTGTAGTTGCAGATAGACCAGGCCATCCTCAACCCGCACCGGGAAGACATTGGCACAGCCCTCATCCGGCCCCAGCGCCTCACCACTGGTCAGATCGATCCGCCAGTTGTGCAGCGGACAGGTGACGGAGGTGCCGTGCATGATGCCTTGCGACAGAGGGCCGTTCTTGTGCGGACAGGCATCGCGGATCGCATAGACCTGATCCTCACTCCCCCGGAACACAGCGATATCCATGTCACGGGTCTTGATCATGCGGGAGCCGAGCACCGGGATCTGCGCCAGCTCTACTACTTCAGTCCATTTGCTCATCGTCTTGCTCCTTACACTGCCAGTTGGATAGGGGTGAATTCGTTGGCCTGAGCACCATCGGCCCGCGCCTTCCAGGGATCGACCTGGGCATAGCGTTGGCTCAGTTTGAAGCGTTGGTAGAGGGTCTTGCGTCCCACCTCGTCTTCCAGGATGCGCTGCTTGATATAGCCCAGTCCCACGCGCTCGACCCAAGGGGCGGTACGTTCCAGATAGTGGGCCTGTTCGCGATAGAGCTGGGTGAAGGCGCCGCAGTACTCCAGCACCTCCTCTTCAGTCTTCACCCGGCACAGCAAGTCGGTGACGCGCACCTTGATACCGCCGTTGCCGCCGATGTGCAGCTCATAGCCGGAATCGACACAGACCACGCCGAAGTCCTTGATGGTGGCCTCGGCGCAGTTGCGCGGACAGCCGGAGACCGCCAGCTTGAACTTATGTGGCATCCAGGAGCCCCAGGTGAGCTCCTCCAGCTTGACACCCAGACCAGTGGAGTCCTGGGTGCCGAAGCGACACCAGGTCTTGCCGGCGCAGGTCTTCACCGTGCGCATCGCCTTGCCGTAGGCGTGGCCGGAGACAAAGCCCGCCTCCGAGAGATCCCGCCAGATCGCCGGCAGATCCTCTTTTTTTATGCCGAACAGGTCGATGCGCTGGCCACCGGTGACCTTCATCTCCGGCACCTCGAACTTGTCGCAGACATCGGCGATGGCGCGTAGATCCTTGGGGGTACAGAGGCCCCCAAACATCCGTGGCACCACCGAGTAGGTGCCGTCCTTCTGGATGTTGCCGTGGGCGCGCTCGTTGATGAAGCGTGACTGAAGGTCATCCTGGTATTCGTCGGGCCAGTTGGCCAGCAGGTAGTAGTTGAGGGCGGGACGGCAGCTAGCGCAGCCGTCCGGGGTTTTCCAATTGAGGTAGTCGAACAGCTGGCGCATCGACTTGAGTTGTTCTTTCTGGATCGCCTCCATCACCTCATCGTGACTCAGCTCCGTACAGCTGCACATCGCCTGCTTGTTCGGTGAGGCGTCGTAGCCTTCGCCGACGGTGCTGGCCAGTATCGCCTCCACCAGGCCGGTACAGGAGCCGCAGGAGGCGGAGGCCTTGGTATGGGCGCGCACCTCTTCGAGGGTGAACAGACCCTTGGTGCTGATGGCATTGACGATGTCGCCTTTACAGACGCCATTACAGCCACAGATCTCCGCGTCGTCGGAGAGCATCGCCACGCGAGTCTCATCGCCGTGACCCGCATCGCCTAGGTCATGTTGGCCGAACAGGATGGTGCTGCGGAGGCTGGAGATGTCGGTGGCCTCACGCAGTAGCTGGAAGTACCAGGTGCCATCCATGGTATCGCCATACATCACCGCGCCCTTGATCCGGTTGTCGCGAATCACCAGCTTCTTGTAGACGCCCTGGGCCGCATCCTGCAGCACCAGGGTCTCGTCACCCTCCTCCTCGTTGAACTCACCCACGGAGAAGAGGTCGATGCCAGTCACCTTCAGCTTGGTGGAGGTGACGGAACCTTCGTAACGGCCATAGCCGAGTTGAGCCAGATGGTTGGCGCAGACCTTGGCCTGCTCAAACAGAGGCGCCACCAGGCCGTAGCAATTGCCCCGGTGTTGTACGCACTCTCCCACTGAGTAGATTTTCGGATCAAAGGTCTGCATGGTGTCGTTGACCACGATGCCGCGCTCACAGTGGATGCCCGCCTGCTGCGCCAGCTCGATGTTGGGGCGGATACCCACCGCCATCACCACCAGGTCGGCCTCGACAGCAGAGCCATCGGCAAACTTCACGCCGGTGACCCGCTCGTCACCAAGGATCGCCTCGGTCTGCGCCTCCATCAGGAACTTCAGGCCCTTCTGCTCCAGGGATGCCTTCAGCAGGTTGGCCGCCGGCTTGTCAAGCTGGCGCTCCATCAGGGTATCCATCAGATGCACCACGGTGACATCCATACCGTTCTTCATCAGACCATTGGCTGCTTCCAGACCCAGCAAGCCGCCGCCGATCACGACTGCCTTTTCATGGCTGGCGGCGATTTCCAACATGATCTCTACATCTTTGATGTCGCGGAAACCGATCACCCCATGCAGGTCGGCGCCGGGCACAGGGATGATGAAGGGAGTGGAGCCGGTGGCGATCAGCAAACGATCGTAGGCGACCGACTTGCCCGATGCGCTCTTCACCTGACGCGCGACCCGGTCGATCTCCACCACCGGATCACCGGCGTGCAGGGTGATGCCGTTCTCGGTGTACCACTCACGGTTGTTGAGGACGATCTCGTCGAACATCTTCTCACCGGCCAATACCGGCGAGAGCATAATGCGGTTGTAGTTGGGGTGAGGTTCGTCACCGAATACGCTGATCTCGTATCTGCCCGCCTCTTCGAGTTTGAGCAACTCTTCCAGGGTGCGGATACCGGCCATACCGTTACCGATTAAAACCAACTTCTCTTTCATCTTTACCCTCTACATCTGGTCCTGAAGCGGAACATCACCGCTCTGCCTTCAGATCCTCTAAGCAAAGGCCATGCCAGAATCGAATATCGAGGTTTATCTCCTTATTTATCGGGCAACATCGATGCAATAGGAAAGCCAGCACAGAGTTGCCCCACCCATCCACGCACCACCCTGGTGCACTTACTGCCTTGTCTGCCCTGCAAAAAACCCTGGTGTTTTTGGTGAAGGGGCGGCGTCAAATTTGACTCCACCCTCTATAGAAAAGTCGGTGCCATTCGGGGCTGGGCGCGCTGTTCAAAAATAGAACATCACTGCTCCACCACGCACCGATTTCGAACTTCACAATAGGGCCTGGGTCGATAGAGACTCTATAATTTCCCGTACAGTTCAATAAGATATGATGGTGGCATGGATTTCGCGTATGAATAATATGTTTATCCAAGTAGCGTAGGACTTCACTCATGTCGGAAAGCAAGCTCAACCTTTTTTCTTTCACGGGAAAGGTAAAGACTCTCCATCTCACCTGGTTCGCCTTCTTCCTGACCTTCGTGGTCTGGTTCAACCACGCGCCGCTGATGGCCGCGATCCAAGAGGCCTTCGACCTGACCACGCAGGAAGTGAAGGCGCTATTGATCATCAACGTAGCGCTGACCATCCCGGCGCGGATCGTGATCGGTATGCTGGTGGACCGACTCGGCCCACGGATCATCTTCTCCTCACTGCTCCTCTCCTCCAGCTTCATCTGTTTCTGGTTCGCCATCGCGGACTCCTATACCGCTCTGCTGGCCAGCCGCTTTGTCCTGGGCTTCGTCGGTGCGGGCTTTGTCATCGGTATCCGCATGATCGGTGAGTGGTTTCCCGCCAAGCAGGTCGGTGTTGCTGAAGGTATCTATGGCGGCTGGGGTAACTTCGGTTCCGCCGCTGCAGCCATGATCCTGCCCACTCTGGCCCTGATGTTTGGTGGTGACGATGGCTGGCGCTATGCCGTCGCCGCCACCGGCGCGATCACCCTGGCCTACTCTTTCATCTACTACCGGTTAGCACGCAACACGCCGAAAGGCTCCACCTACTTCAAGCCGAAGAAGACCGGCGCCATGGAGGTGACCAGCAAGGGCGACTTTTTCTTCTATCTGCTGATGAATATCCCCATGTATGCGGCCCTGGCGGTGCTAACCTGGAAGCTGGGCCCGGACAACCTGAAGATCCTCGGCGCCAGCGCCGCCAACGCCATCTATATCGGCCTAGCTGCCCTTTATGCCTATCAGACCTCCCAGGTATGGCGCATCAACAAGCATGTCTTTAAGGAGGAGGTGCCGGAGATCCACCGCTACAAATTCAAGCAGGTGGCAATCCTCGATCTAGCCTACTTCGTGACCTTCGGTTCTGAGTTGGCGGTAGTCTCCATGCTGCCTCTCTTCTTTAAGGAGACTTTTGACCTGAGCATAGTGCAGGCAGGTCTGCTGGCATCTGGCTTTGCTTTTATGAATCTGGTGGCGCGTCCCAGTGGCGGCCTGTTCAGTGACAAGTTCGGTCGTCGCAAGATGCTCAGCCTGCTCATCACCGGCCTGGCCATCGGCTACTTCATTCTGGGTCAGATCACCTCAGGTTGGCCGCTTGCACTGGCAGTGATCGCCACCATGGCCTGCTCCTTCTTCGTCCAGGCAGGTGAAGGCGCGGTGTTCGCCATGGTACCCCTGGTCAAGCGCCGCATGACGGGACAGGTAGCCGGTATGGCCGGCGCCTACGGCAACGTGGGTGCGGTCACCTTCCTTACCATCTTCTCCTTTGTCTCACCCCAGATTTTCTTCCTGGTGATTGCTGGCGCAGCTGTCGTCTGCCTGCTGGCGGTTCAGTTCCTGGATGAACCCCAAGGCCACACCGCCGAGGTGATGGAGGACGGTAGCGTGCAGATGATCGAGGTGAGTTAAGCTGAAACGACTCAAACCATTGGGGGCTGAGGGGTCGGAGTCAAACCGCCTCCCAGCCCCCGCAACCCCACCGACCTCTTGCGGTTTGACTCCGCCCCCGGAAGTTAAAGTTAAGCGATGAGCACCAAACTCGAAATCGACTACGCTTTCCGCAGTGAGGCCGGTGTCAAACAGAATAATGATGACACCTGCAACGTCTGCATCCCCGAGGACAATCTGCTGCTGAGCAAGGGGATTGCCGCCGCCATCGCCGACGGGGTGAGCTCCAGCGAAGGTGGCGGGCGGGCCAGTCAGATCTGTGTCTCCGGGTTTCTCTCCGACTACTTCAGCACCCCCGAGTCGTGGAGCGTCAAGACCTCTGCCGGCAAGGTGCTGGGGGCGCTCAATCGCTGGCTCTACAGCCAAGGGCAGTCCGACTATGATTCGGCACGGGGCATGCTGACCACTTTCAGCGGCCTGGTACTCAAGTCGACCACCGCCCACATCTGCATATCGGTGACTCCCGTATCTATCGCTATCACAATGGCGACCTGGAGCAGATCACCCGCGACCATCGGGCCTGGGTCTCCAAGGAGAAAGAGTTCCTCTCCCGCGCCATGGGCGCCGACCCACACATCGACATCGACTACCATGCAGTCGCCGTGGATGAAGGCGACAGCTTTATCTTCACCAGCGACGGCATCCACGATTTCCTCACCCGCCGGGAGCTGCTGAAGATTCTCAACAGCAATAATTACAATCTGCAGGCCTGCGCCAATGCGCTGGTAGAGACAGCGCTGGAGAACGGCAGCACCGACAACGCCAGCTGCCAAATCATTCACCTGTTGAAACTCCCGCAGGAGACTGAGGCCGACATCTTCCAGCGGGTCTCAGATCTGCCATTTCCACCCGACCTTCAACCCGGCATGAAGATCGATGGCTACGAGATTCTGCGTGAGATGCACGCCAGCAAACGCAGCGAGGTGTTTCTCGCGCTGGATCTCGAATCAGGCGATAAGGTCGTACTGAAGACCCCGTCGGTCAACTATCGGGATGATGCAGACTACCTGGAGGGTTTTCTGCTTGAGGAGTGGGTGGGCCGACGTATCCGCAATGCCCATATCCTGCGCATTCTCGAACCCCGCAACCGCCGTTTCCTCTACAACATCAGTGAATACGTGGAGGGGCGCAGCCTAGGCCAATGGATCCAGGACAATGGCCCGGCGGACCTGCACCAGACCCGCGCCCTGGCGGAGCAAATCATCGACGGCCTGAGGGCGCTGCACCGTATGGAGATGTTTCATCAGGATCTGAAGCCGGACAACATCCTGATCGATAGCCACGGCACCGTGAAGCTGATCGACTTCGGCTCCACCCGGGTCGCAGGCATGGAGGAGATCGAGAGTGAGATCGACCACAGCGCGCCCCAAGGCACCCTCGATTATGCAGCGCCAGAATGTCTGCGCGGTGAGTCCTGCACCCATGCATCGGACCTCTACTCCCTCGGCGTCATCCTGTATGAGATGCTGACCGGGAAACTGCCCTATGGTGAGAACGACAGCCCCCATCTAAAACAGAGACTAAACTACCGTCCCGCGCGCCGTTACAATCCTGAGATCCCCGCCTGGGTGGATGCTGCACTTGAACGGGCGGTGCACCCACTTGCTTCAAAGCGCCACGAAACATTGTCAGAATTGCAACACGATCTGGCGCATCCCAACCCCATCTATCGTGAACAGGCAGAACTGCCGCTGCTGGAACGCAATCCTCTGCTCTTTTGGCAGACCCTTGCCGGATTGCTGCTGCTCATCAATCTACTGCTGCTCTATCTACTGATCAAACCTTGAGAGAGTTCACACAGCGGCAACCCAACAATATTTACCCGGCAAAATGGAGATAGGGCCTGTGGCCGCCGCGTGGCATCGATTGAAATCAAGGACAAGGATTATGTCGGGCACAGCCCAACCTATACATGTGCCTATTTAATTGCAGGGCCAACAGGGATCATTGTCCTGTTCCAACGGAGGATCTATTCTTTGAAAGGCCCAAAAGAATAACAGGCTCTTAAACAATGCGGCTCCAGTCAAAACTACTACTCTCTTTCGGTTCGGTGCTGATCGCTGCTTTTATCCTGGTAGAGATCATCGGCTACCAGCAGACCCACGAGAAGATGCTTGCGGGGCTGCGCCAGGATGCACGGGAGATCCGGG
Organism: endosymbiont of Ridgeia piscesae; assembly: GCF_001443665.1. Classification (NCBI taxonomy): domain Bacteria; kingdom Pseudomonadati; phylum Pseudomonadota; class Gammaproteobacteria; species endosymbiont of Ridgeia piscesae. Next base: position 70,078 of record NZ_KQ557132.1, read on the forward strand.
CTATCCTGATGGCCACCCGCCGGGTCTATCAGCATCAATTCGTCGACAGCGGCCTGCCACTGAACGAGAAGACCCTCGGCTTTCTGCCCGCCCACGCCTTGAGGCGGATCTCGGATGACTTTCGCAACTGGAGCAGCAGCGGGCTGAGCTTCAACAATGTCTCTGACCGCCCCCGCAACCCGAAGAACCAGGCGGATGCGATCGAGCTGGAGGCAATGGACTGGTTCCGCGACCACCCCAAACAGAAAGAGCGCCTGATCCCCTTCACGGACCAACAGGGTCAATCCTACTACCACTTCTCAAGCCCTATCTGGATCGAGGAGTACTGTCTGAAGTGCCATGGCGACAAAGACGCGGCGCCGGAGACCATCCGCGAGACCTACGCCACATCGTACAACTACCAACTGGGTGATCTGCGCGACCTGATGAGCATCAAGCTGCCTGCCCACTTCATCGAGGATGAGGTGCTGGCCCAACGCCTCAACGAGATGTGGGGCCACCTGCTCGCCTTTGCCCTGGCCTTTGGCTTCGGCGCCTGGCTGCTGCGCAGGCTGGTCATCCAGCGACTGACATTGCTCCAGTCGGCGGTGGGCGATCTCGCCAAAGGTGATTATGCCACCCGGGTGCCGGTTCAGGGACGGGACGAGTTATGTGAACTCGCCTCAGCCTTCAACACGATGGCAGAACAGCGCCAACAGGCCGAGTCATTGCGCCAGGAGAGCGAGCAACAGGTCCGGGATCTGCTCGATTCCACCGCCGAAGCAATCTACGGTGTGGACAATGAAGGGCGTTGCACCTTGACCAATCCGGCCTGTCTCCAGATGCTGGGGTATCCGGATGCCGGCGAGCTAATCGGCAAGGCGTTACATCCCCTGATCCATCACACCAAGGCGGACGGCACCCCGCATCCACTGGATGAGTGCCTTATCGACAAGGCCTGGCGTGATGGCCAGGCGACCCACACCGCCGAAGATATCTTCTGGCGCTCGGACGGCAGCAGTTTTCCGGTGGAGTTCTCCGCCTATCCGATCCGGCGTGACGGCGAGGTGGTGGGGGCGGTAGTGACCTTTCTCGATATCACCGAGCGGCTGCAGAATGAAGAGAGCCTACGCCGCGCCCAGAAGATGGAGGCGGTTGGCCAACTCACCGGCGGCATCGCCCACGACTTCAACAACCTGCTGGGCATCATGCTCGGCAATCTCGATTTCCTGCAACGCCTGGTGGCGGATGACGAGAAAGCCAGCAAACGGGTGCAGACCACCACCAAAGCAGCCCTGCGTGCGACGGACCTAACTAAACAACTACTCGGATTCTCAAGGCGCGAGTCGAAAAACATCACCGCCACCGACCTGAACCAGGTCATCCGGGGGATGAAGAATCTGATCGCCCGTTCGGTCACCCCGGAGGTAGAGGTGGAGGTCCAGCTGGCGGAGGGGCTCTGGCTGACCGAGATCGACCGGGGCGACCTGCAGGACGCCCTACTGAACCTGGTCCTCAATGCGCGGGACGCCATGCCCAACGGCGGCAAACTGACAATCGAGACCGCCAACCGGGTGCTCGATGCCATCTATGAAGAGCAGAATCCCATCGCCGATCAGGGCGACTATGTACAACTGGCCGTGAGCGACAATGGCAGCGGCATCCCCGCCGAGGCACTGGAGCATATCTTCGAGCCCTTCTTCACCACCAAACCTGAAGGTAAAGGCACCGGCCTGGGCATGAGCATGGTGTATGGTTTTACACAGCGCTCCAAAGGCTATATCAAAGCCTACTCCGAACCCGGCATCGGCACCACCGTCCGGCTCTATCTGCCCCGCTCAGGCGATCAGGTTCAGGAATCCACCCGTCCTACCGATAAAAAGACAGGATTGCCGAGGGGAAATGAGGTCATTCTGATCGTGGATGATGAAGCGGATCTTCTGGAGCTTGCCAAAGATCACCTTGAAACACTCGGTTACCACACAATTGTTGCGGAGAATGGCAAACAGGCGCTGCAAAAGCTGGCTGAAGCCGAACACATCGACCTGCTGTTCAGCGATGTGGTGATGCCAGGCGGCATCAACGGCTATGAACTGGCAGAGCAGGCAACAACCAAAAGGCCGGAGCTGAAGGTGCTGCTCACATCGGGTTTTACCAAGAAGGCGATAGCCAAAAATGGGCAGGCACAATTTTCCGCCACCCTGTTGAACAAACCCTACAGCAAGGCGGAACTAGCTTGGCGGGTACGGGAAACACTGGATGGTTGATCGGTTCGAATGCACCACAAACAGAGACACGACAGAAGTCATACGCAAGTGACAAAGACAAGCCACTCACCACTGCGCACAATCGTGATCGTGACCCTGATCGTGGTGGCTGCCATGGCCATCCTCGCCGCCTCATCAGGCGTTGCGCTCAGAATCGCAAACAAGAGCGCGCCCCTGATCGACGCCAGCATGGAGGTCAAATATGAGCTGAGTCTTTTTCATCTCTGGTTCGAGGAACTGGTCCAACAGGATCCGACTGTGGACAGGGAACAAGTCTGGCAACACCTCAACCAGGCACGCTGGTATGCCAATACCATGCTGCAGGGAGGAGAAAGCTCACATGTAAAGTTTCAGGCCCTCGATGACCCAGCCCTCCGCTCCATGATCCGCAACACACTGGATCAGATAGACCAGTTAGAATCGGTCGGGCTGGCGCGCCTTAAACGGGCTCAAAGCAGTCTGGCCGGGTCAAATCAGGACCAGCTCTTCGATAAGGTTTTCGCCGAGGCTCTCAAGATTGCCGATGATGTCGAGACGGCGGTTTATCGGAATATGGCCACCCAGATCAGACAGTTTGAACGTCTGGTCTATATCCTGGGGGCGGTGGTTATGCTGGTTGGACTGGCGGGCGGAATCCTGTTTTTCCTCATCGAGCGGCGGCGCAGATCCGACTACACCCTGCTGCAGGAGAGCGAAGCGCGTTTCCGCCGGCTGTTCGAAAACACAGCCGCCATCTCGGTTCAGGGGTATGACAGGAACCGTCGGGTCATCTATTGGAATCCCGCCAGCGAAACGCTCTATGGCTTTACGGCAGACGAGGCCATCGGCCAGCAACTGGAAGACCTCATCATTCCCGGCGAGATGCGCGAAGGGATGATAGCTGCTATCGACGCCTGGATGGACGACGGGACTGAAATCCCCTCGTCGGAGATGACCATGCGCAGAGCCGATGGATCGCCGGTACAGGTCTTCTCAAACCATGTCATGCTCCGGACCCATAACAATGAACCGGAGATGTACTGTATCGATATCGACCTGACCGAGCGCAAGCGGGCCGAGGCTCAGGCCCGTCAACACGAACTGGTATTGAATTCCGTATTCCAGGCTCTGCCTGACCTGTTCTTCCTGATGGACCAGGACGGCACCATACGAGACTACCGCGCCCCGCAGGCTGCTGATCTGTATGTACCGCCGGAAACCTTTCTTGGCAAGCGCATGCAGGATGTACTGCCACCAACGATAGCCGCCCAATTCAACGAGAACAGGGCCGTGGTGAGCGAACGCGGAGGTCTGACCACGTACGAATATACCTTGGAACTGCCGCATGGTCTCAGGCTGTTCGAGGCCCGGCTCAGCCAGTTGCCCGACAGCCCACAACTCATCGCCGTGATACGTGATATCACCGAGCGAAGGAGGGCGGAGGAGGCACTAGCCAAATCGGCCCAGGAGTGGACCCATGCCATGGACTTCTTCGAGGATGCCATCTACCTCATTGATCTCGATGACAAGCTGGTGCGAGCCAACCAGGCCTTTTACAAACTGACAGGACTTACCCCCGAGCTAGCAATCGGGATGGACATCACCTCGATCATCCACCCCCAGGGGGAAGCGGAGCCCTGCCCTGTCTGTGAGGCAAGAATCGCACGGAGCGACAAGTACATCACCATGGAGGCGCACCATCCCCATAACCCCACCGGCCGTCCCATCGAGGTGATGGTGCGCACTATCCGGGACGACACGGGCTCCCCCCTGGGTGTGCTCATGGGCATGCACGATCTGACTCGCGCCCGGCAGGCTCAGCAGGCCCTGCGCGAGAGCGAGGAGCGCTATCGCACGATCTTTGAAGGCGCGCCCGAGGGTGTCTGGTTGATCGGGCCTGACCATCGAACCCTTGAGGTGAATCAGCGCTTGTGCGAAATGCTGGGTTATCGAGCGGACGAGATGATTGGAAGAACACCCCTGGATTTCGCTGATGAAGAGAATCAGAAGATTTTCAGGGGACAGGCAGCAAAAATAGAGACAACCGACAGACGCAACTATGAGGTCGAGCTGCGTCACAGAGATGGCCACAACATCCCGGCCCATTTCAACGCCATCACCTTACACACAGACAAAGGCGGTGTTTTGGCGTCAGTGGCATTTGTTACTGATCTGACGGAGCAGAAAATAACGGAACAGGCCCTGCGCCGTGCCCAGAAGATGGACGCCATCGGTCAGCTCACTGGCGGCATCGCCCACGACTTCAATAATCTGCTCGGCATCATTATCGGCAATCTCGACTTCCTCAAACGCCTGTTGCCGGAAGACGACAAATCCCTCAAGCGGGTGGAGTCTGCATCAAAGGCCGCCCTGCGCGCCGCCGATCTGACCCGACAACTGCTGGGCTTTTCACGCAAGCAGGCTCAGGAGGCTCGTCCCACCAACATCAACCAGGTGATACGGGACATGGACAGCCTGATCGCTCGCTCAGTTACCCCAGAGGTGGAGGTGGAACTCCAGCTGGCTGATCAGCCTTGGCTGACCCGCATCGATCCCGGTGATCTCGAAGATGCCCTGCTGAACCTGATCCTCAACGCCCGGGACGCCATGCCACAGGGTGGCAAACTCACCATTGAGACCGCCAACCAGAGACTGGACAAAACCTATGCCGGGTTAAACCCAGCAATCACTCCCGGCGACTATCTGCAACTGGCGGTGAGCGATACCGGTAGCGGCATTCCAAAAGAGATCCTCGAGCAGATCTTCGAACCCTTTTTCACCACCAAACCATCAGATAAAGGCACTGGCCTGGGCCTGAGCATGGTGTACGGATTTGCCCGACGATCCAACGGTTACGTCAAGGCCTATTCCGAACCTGGGATCGGCACCACCATCCGGATCTATCTGCCCCGAAGCATTGAAAAGAGCGAGATGATCCCTCAGACGTCCATATCGGAAACCCGCCTCACTCCAGGGCACGGAACTATCCTTGTGGTCGATGACGAAGACAACCTACTCGATCTGGCCAAGGACTACCTGGAAGAGACAGGGTACAAAGTCCATACCGCAACCAGAGCTACAGAAGCCCTTGCGCTCCTCGAATCCGAGGACGATATCAACCTGCTGTTCAGTGATGTGGTGATGCCCGGCGGTATGAACGGTTACGAACTGGCGGAACAGGCCTATAAACTTTACCCCAACCTCAAGATCTTGCTCACATCGGGCTTTACCAAGAAGGTGGCCGCCAGACATAGTCAGGCACATTTTGCCGCCAATCTGCTTTCAAAGCCCTACAGCAGAGATGATCTGATAAAGCGGATTCAAGATGTACTGGATGGAGAATAATAATGGACAAACCACGTCTGATTGCCGTTGACGATGAATTGGAGATGGCCGCCATGATTGCAGAAATCGCCGAGATGGCAGGATTTGAGTCGGAGGTGTCTAGCAGCGCAAAGGCGCTTCTGGATGCGGAAGCCGAATGCCGCCATGATGTGATCGTGATCGATCTGTTCATGCCAGATACCGACGGCTTTGAACTGATCAATGCGCTGGCCAATCGGGGGTGCACCGCCACCATCATCATGGTCAGTGGATACGATAAGACCCTGCTCAAGGGCGCAGGCAAGATTGCCGAGGCAAATGGACTGAATCTGCTGGGCACACTCACCAAACCCTTTCGTCTGGATGATGTCGAGGCGCTGTTGCGCAAGGCAATTGACTGAAAGGGGCACTGGGACTTTGGCCATGGCTGACAAGAGAAAATTGCTGGTAATCGATGATGAACCAGATATCGGCGCCTTTGTGCGTGATGTCGCCCTGGATGTTGGCTACGATGCGGTTGCCGCTCACCTGCCCGGCAGCTTCGAGCAGATCTACTCGGACGACCTCGATGTCATCGTGCTGGATCTGATCATGCCCGGACGTGACGGGGTGGAACTCCTGCGCATCATGGCCGAGCAGAGGGCAAACGCCTCGATCATACTGATCAGCGGCTACGACACAGGTGTACTTCACTCGGCGCAGAAACTGGCATCCGAGCAAGGTCTGCATGTCGTCGGCACCTTGACCAAGCCGATTCGCTACACGGAACTGGAGGAGATGCTTAACACCATAGCATTCCCGCCTCGAAACAAACCGTTCGATGCAATCGAATTCCTAGAGTTACCCACCGAACAGGAACTGCATCTGGCCCTCAGCAATGGCGAGTTGGAGCCCTTTTTTCAGCCACAACTGAGGTTTTCCAACAACTCACTGATTGGAGTCGAGGCCCTGATTCGCTGGCGCCATCCAGACCGCGGACTGCTCGGGCCGAATATCATCATCCCTCTGGCGGAACAGTCCGGCTTGATGGATAAACTCGCTGCCGAGGTGCTTCAGCAATCGTTCAAACAGGCCGCTGAGTGGCTGCGCGCCGGCCTGAAGACACGCGTTGCCATCAACATGGCACCCTGTAACTTCAAAGATCTCGACCTACCGGAATGGATGGATGAAAAGATCAGGCAGTATGGCCTAGGGCCGGACCAGATCACCCTGGAGGTCACCGAAACCACCCTGATGCAGGAGTTGATAAAATCCCTCGACATCCTGACCCGACTGAGAATGAAGCAGGTCAAACTCTCGATCGATGACTTCGGCACCGGTTATTCATCGCTGGTGCAGCTACACCGCATCCCGTTTTCTGAGATTAAAATCGACAAATCCTTTGTCATGCGTGCCACTGCCGACAAGGAGGCACTGGCCATCGTCAAGATGACCATCCTGCTGGGCCACGAACTGGGCATGAAGGTGGTTGGTGAAGGTATCGAGGACCAGGCGACCTGGGACCTTCTGGCAGGCCTTGGCTGCGATGTCGCGCAAGGCTACTTCATTGCCAAACCGATGCCTGGCTGGCAATTGCTTGAATGGGCCATGAAACAGAATAAATCAAACCTGAATCATTGAGTTTTTTCGAAACGATTCACTGAAAGATTCAACGTGACATTGTTTGTCATATTTTACCGATGTAACAATCGATGAGCTTTCTGTTCGCACCCAACATCACACTGATCAACACCGCCAACCTGCTGGTGGATGCCCTCACCGCATACGGCATAGCCCCGTCCAACTTTTTGCATCAACCTGGGGTCCAACTGGGGCAGTATACCGACCCCAACGGTCGTGTCCCGGTCGCCCTGATGCAGCGCGGCTGAAGGCTGGCAGTCGAACTGAGCGGCGATCCCTTCGGCAAATTTGCTGGTATCGTTTATCTAGCAAAAACAACAACGGCAAAAAGGTACCCCAGTGACCCACAAAGCTAGAAAAAGATTCGGCCAAAACTTCCTGCACGATCCGGGCATCATCCAGCGCATCATTGATGCGATCGCCCCACACCCAGACGACAACCTGGTGGAGATCGGCCCAGGCCAGGGCGCAATCACCCGCGAATTGCTGCGGCGCTGCGGAGCGCTGCAGGTGGTGGAGCTGGACCGGGATCTGATCGGCCCGCTGGCCGATAGCTGTGCGACGCTGGGCGAGCTGACGATCCACAACGCCGATGCGTTGAAGTTCGACTTCACTGCCCTGGCCAGCCCCGAGCTGCCATTGCGGGTAGTAGGCAACCTGCCTTACAACATCTCCACCCCGCTATTGTTTCATCTGCTGAGCCAGGCGGCGCAGATCAACGATATGCACTTCATGCTGCAGAAGGAGGTGGTGGAACGCATGGCCGCCGGGCCAGGCTCCAAGACCTATGGCCGCCTTTCTGTGATGCTGCAGGCAAAGTGTCGTGTCACCCCCCTGTTTCTGATCGGTCCCGGCGCCTTCAATCCGCCACCTAAGGTCGACTCCGCATTTGTCCGTCTCGAACCATTCAGTGAACCACCGCTGGCTATCGAGGACCAGGTCCTGTTCGCCCAGCTAGTCGCCCAGGCCTTCTCCCAGCGGCGCAAAACCCTGCGCAACAGCCTGCGCAACTGGCTCACGGCGGGGCAAATCGAAGCCGCCAGCGTCGACCCAACCACCCGACCAGAGCAACTTTCACTGGAAGCCTTCGTGGCTCTTGCCAATCTCGCTTGTAAAGCAGAGCGCCCGCCCCAATAGATTTACAGATGCCGCTTCGAAATGTGGCGACGTTGACATGACCGGTTAGCCACATAATCGTGGGAGATGCGAGATGCCCAACAATCCGCCAGAGCAAATGCCGAGAGTGACGCCCTACCTCTTCTACAATGACCCCGGCGCCGCCCTGGAGTGGCTCGCCCGGGTGTTTGGCTTTGAGAAACGTCTTGAGATGCCCGCCCCCGACGGCAGCATCGCCCATGCCGAGATGCAGTACCAGGACGGCGTCATTATGCTCGGCCCCGCCAGCCAGGAACGCGGAGGCTACAGCCCGGCCGGGCTCACCGGCGTCACCCAGAGCCTCTATATCTATGTGGATGACGTGGAGGCCCACTACGTCCACGCCAAGACCGCCGGCGCAGAAAAGATCACGGAACCGATGGATATGTTCTGGGGCGACCGGATGTACACTGCCGAAGATCTGGAGGGTCATCAATGGAGCTTTGCCGAGCACATCAAGGATATCGCACCTGAAGATATGCAACCGACCTTCTGATCAATCAAAACCGGCAGATCACGCCAAGCTCTGGCGTCATCTGCCACAGCAGCACAGCAATCACTATGCCTAAATCCCCCAGCAACGCTGATGACAATATCGAGTTGGCAAACGAGCAGCCCCTAGCGCGCCCCAACGAGCTGCTCCCCGCCACCATCCACCTGTTGCCGGTCACCACCCGCCCCTTCTTTCCCGGCCAGGTGGTACCGCTATTGATGGAGGCCGCCCACTGGACCTCGACCATGCATGCGGTGGGCAAGACCGAACAGAAGATCCTCGGCGTGGTGCTGGCCCGCTCAGCCAACGCCGAGGTCACCACGCCAGATCAGTTCTCCACCGTCGGCACCGCCTGCCGTATCCACCGGGTGCAGGAGTCGGAGGGGCGGCTGCAGATCCTGGTGGAGTGTCTGCAGCGCTTCCGCATCGAGAACTTTCTCAGCAGCGAGGCACCGTTTCGCGTCCAGGTGCACTACCTGCCGGAGCCAGGCAAACAGCCCAACGATGAGATCAAAGCCTACGGCATCGCCATCATCAACACTATCAAAGAGCTGCTGCCACTCAACCCACTCTACGCCGAGGAGCTGCGAGTGTTTCTCGAACGCTTCGGCCCGGACGACCCTTCCCACCTGACCGACTTCGCCGCCAGCCTCACCACCTCCGACAAGCTGCAGCTACAGAAGGTGCTCGAGAGCGTCGAGCTATTGCCGCGCATGGAGAAGGTACTGGAGCTGCTGCACCAGGAATTGGAGCTCGCCAAGGCCCAGGCGGAGATCCGCAAGAGCGTCGAAGAGCGCATGCAGACCCAGCAGCGCGAGTTCTTCCTGCACGAGCAGCTGAAGGTGATCCAGCAGGAGCTGGGCATAGAGAAGGATGACCGCACCGCCGAGCTGGAGAAATTCCAGCAGCGACTGGAGAAGCTGAAGCTGACCGAGCAGGCCGCCGCCCGGGTCGAAGAGGAGATGGGCAAACTGGCGGTGCTTGAGACCGGCTCACCGGAGTATTCGGTGACCCGCAACTACCTCGACTGGATCAGCCTGCTGCCCTGGGGCGTCGACTCCCAGGACAAACTCGATCTGGGCTTCGCCCGCAAGACCCTCGACAAGGACCACTACGGTCTCAGCGATGTGAAGGAACGCATCCTCGAGTTCCTCGCGCTGGGCATCATGAAGGGGCAGATCGCCGGCTCGATCATCCTGCTGGTAGGCCCACCCGGGGTTGGCAAGACCTCCATCGGCCACTCCGTCGCCGAGGCGCTGGGACGCAAGTTTTTCCGCTTCTCAGTGGGCGGCATCCGCGACGAGGCGGAGATCAAAGGCCATCGCCGCACCTACATCGGCGCGATGCCCGGCAAGTTCATTCAGGCAATGAAGGAGGTGGGCACCGAGAACCCGGTGATCATGCTCGACGAGATCGACAAGGTCGGCGCCAGCTACCAGGGCGATCCCGCCTCGGCGCTGCTCGAAGTGCTCGACCCGGAGCAAAACTCCGACTTTCTCGACCACTATCTGGATCTGCGCTTCGACCTCTCCAAGGTGCTCTTCATCTGCACCGCCAACCAGCTCGACACCATCCCGCGGCCGCTGCTCGATCGCATGGAGCTGATCTCACTCTCCGGCTACATCACCAGCGAGAAACTGCAGATTGCCCGCAAATATCTGCTGCCGCGCCAACTCGAGCGGGCTGGCTTGAAACGCCGTGACATCAAGCTCGGCAGCCCGGCGATCCGCGCCATCATCGAGGGTTACGCCCGCGACGCCGGAGTACGCCGGCTAGAGAAAGAGCTCGGCAAGATCGTGCGCAAGTCGGTGGTAAAAATCCTCGAGGGCACGCCACGCCCGATCGAGATCGGGCCGGATGAACTGGCGGAGTACCTCGGCGGCCCGCTGTTCCGCGACGAGCGCAACCTGAGCGGCGCCGGCGTCGTCACCGGTCTGGCCTGGACCGCGATGGGCGGCACCACCCTCAGTGTGGAGGCGGTCAGGACCCACGAGTTCAACCGCGGTTTCAAGCTCACCGGCCAGCTCGGCGACGTAATGCGCGAATCAGCGGAGATCGCCTATGGCTATCTGGTCAGCCATGCAAAAGCCTTCGGCGTCGCCCCCGACTTCTTCAAGACCGCATTCATCCACCTGCATGTGCCGGCCGGGGCGACCCCCAAGGACGGCCCCTCCGCCGGCATCACCATGGCCTCCGCGCTGCTCTCACTAGCGCGCGGTCGGCCAGTGCGCCACATCGCCATGACCGGCGAGCTGACCCTCACCGGGCAGATCTTTCCGGTGGGCGGTATCCGCGAGAAGGTGATCGCGGCGCGCCGTGCCGGTATCCGCGAGCTGATCCTGCCGGCCGACAACCGCAGCGACTTCGACGAGGTGCCGGAGCATATCCGCAAGGGGCTGAAGGTCCACTTTGCCAGCACCTACGAAGAGGTGATTCCCCACTTGTTCCGCGGCAAACCCTGAAATCCACCGGGTCTTGGCCTCTGTCTGTTTGATGGGAGTCAATGCCTCAGCGCATACCGACTCCTATGCTTGCGCTCCCAATCCGATTGGCGATGAGAATAGTTAAATGGCAGTGATCCCCCTGGGCGAACGTCCCCCCCGCAACGAACCACAGCAGGGCATAGTCCCGTTCGCATTGGGCTTCCGGCCCTTTTTTCTAATGGCGGCGCTTGCTGCGATCACTCTGTTGCCATTGTGGCTCGCCACTTGGCTGGGCACCCTCCCCCCTTCCGCCTACTACGGCCCGATTACCTGGCACAGTCATGAGATGCTATTCGGCTACAGTGGAGCGGTGATCGCCGGCTTCCTGCTCACTGCAGTGCGCAACTGGACTGGCATCGATACGCTCACCGGGAGACCACTGGCGGCACTCACACTGGTGTGGCTGGCCGCACGTATCGCATCCTTCATCCCAGGGCTACCCGGAGCCGTAATCGCTGGGCTCGACCTGCTGTTCCTGCCGCTCTTCATGTGGGCCCTCTACCAGCCGCTGATGCGGGCGCAGAATCGCCGCAATCGACTGTTTCTGCCACTACTCGGGCTGATGCTGCTGGCCGATCTGCTGATCCACATGGAGCTACTGGGGCTACCCGGCAGCATCGCCCGTGGCACCGATCTGATGCTCAACAGCGTGCTGCTGTTACTGATCTGGGTGAGCGGGCGAGTGCTACCCTTTTTCACCGAGAAGGCGGTCGCTGAGGCACGGCCTCGCGACAATCAGCGCCGCGAGCAATTCGTATTCGCCTCAGCCGGCCTGTGGATACTGCTCAATCTGCTCTGGCCCCAACCGCTGCTGTTGGCGGCGAGTGCGCTGTTGGTGGCAGGCGCTCAGGCCTGGCGCTGGCGCGACTGGCACCATCTACAAGTCTGGCGGATACCGATCCTGGCGGTGCTGTTTAGCGGCCTTGGCTGGATCATCCTCGGTTTCCTGCTGCAGACGTTTGCCGCACTCGGTCTGTTCCCTGACAATCTGGCGCGGCACGCCCTCACCGTAGGCGGGGTTGGCATCCTGACCCTCGGCATGATGGCACGGGTCTCGCTGGGCCATACCGGTCGCGAGCTGCTTGCCCCGGGCACCGCCGTCTGGGCATTTGCGCTGCTCAATCTCGGCGCAATCATCCGGGTTTTTATGCCGGCTATTGTGCCCTCCAGTTACACGCTGTGGATCACCCTGTCAGGCACACTCTGGACCATCAGCTTCCTGCTGTTCGCTATTACCTACCTGCCGATCCTGTTGCGACCACGTATCGACGGGCGTCCCGGCTAGAAAAGAGGTGTTACGCTCTGCTCTTGCGGTCTGAAGTACCACTTCACCCATAGAGAATGGATTAGAAAGTAAATTCTTATCGCGGGAAAAAATATTTGACAATTTCATTATTTACTAATATTCTTGCGCACCTATGAAGGCACGCAGTATCCGCTTTCACTAGTTTTGAGACTCATCACCAACCTACTAAGGATACACAGATGAAAAAGATCGTTAAGATTGCTTCCGTTGCTGCTCTGCTCGTTGCTTCCGCTTCCGCTTCCGCTTGGTGGGGTGGCCCTTGGAACAACAGTGGTTGGAACGACAACAACTGGATGGGTGATGGCGCCGGCGACGGTTCTTTCAATTTCAACATGAGCGGCAGCGCCCGTGGCAACGGTTACGGTAACGGCTACAACCGTTACAACGGCTACAACGGTTACGGCTACCCCTACTACGGTGCTCCCTATGGCGCCCCTTACGGTGCTCCGGTTGCCCCTTACGGCGCTCCCGTTGCTCCTCAGGCTCCGGCAGCCCCGGCCAAGTAATCACCTTGGTGAATACTTGAGTTAACGGCACCACTTCGGGTGCCGGCGACAGGGGCGGACCTTTGGGTCCGCCCCTGTGCGTTTGGGGACAAAAAATTTCCAGTTTACGCAACGGAGGCGGTAGTAGCAGCCTGCCGCGGCGCTACATCTGGCCCTGATCAATATCTATCGAGCGCCCGACCAGCGCCAACTTCGTTGCGAGCGAGCACGCCATCCGACGTGCGCGCTTTTTAGTTTTGTCCACCCCAACGAAAAAAACGGAATCCCGCAGGATTCCGTTTCACATCGCCTCAATTCAGCCTAGCGGCATCAGAACGGGATGTCGTCGTCGAAGTCGTTATCGGGCATGGATGGCGAAGGCTGAGGCGCCGCTGCCGGCTTTGAGACGGGTGCGCCGGAGTCAAATGCCGCGCTGCCACCACGGCTGTCGAGCATCTGCATATCGTTGCCGACGATCTCGGTGGTGTAGCGATCCTGCCCATCCTGGCCCTGCCACTTGCGGGTCTGCAGCCGCCCTTCGACATAGATCTTGGAGCCTTTCTTCAGGTACTCGGCAGCGATCTCCGCCAGGCGATTGAAGAACACCACCCGGTGCCACTCCGTGCGCTCCTGCTGCTCGCCCGTGTTCTTGTCCTTCCATGAATCAGATGTTGCAACCGTCACATTGGTCACCGCGCCGCCGGAAGGCATATAGCGGGTCTCAGGATCACGCCCCAGATTACCGATGAGAATTACCTTGTTTATGCCTCGTGCCATCTTTCCCCCTATCCTCTCCCGCAAATGCAGCGTCCCTGCCTTCGCGTGAGCTATAAATTGAGTTTTGTTGCCATCGCCGGGATCCCGGCAGCCAAGCGTGGGAGTTTACGCCTGCTCTGCGCAATATGCATCCAAGGCCGACTCATCGAACAGAGCAAGATCAACCTTGAGATAGGCGATGCGGTCTTCCGGGATCACCACCGCCTGCGCAACCCCAGCCACCCCGCTCAGCTCTTTCTCCAGCAGCGCGGCATCATCCTCCTCCAGTTCCCCCACCGGCAACAGGAAATTACTCAGATAGTTCGGATCCGACATGCCCCAGGCGATCAGCAACCAGAGCGTCGAGATGCCACCACAAAAGAGAAACACCCCCTCGACACCATACTGGCTGTGGACCCAGCCACCCAGCAGGCCGCCGATGAAAGCGCCGGTAAACTGGGAGCTGGAGTAGACCCCCATGGCAGTGCCCTTGCGTTCTCCCGGCGCTACCTTGGCTACCAGCGACGGCAGTGTCGCCTCCAGCAGGTTGAACGCGATAAAGAATAGCAGTAGTGCCAGCACCAAGCCGGCAAACAGATCACGCATTAATGCCATTGCCAGGCCGGCCAGGGCCAGCGCGGCCACCGCACCGATAAAGACCGGCCGCATCTTGCGCTTACTCTCGGCGATGATAACAAACGGCACCATTGCTGCCATCGCCACCAGCATCACTGGCAAATAGACCTGCCAATGGGAGTCGCTGGCCATGCCCAAATCCCGCAGCGCCAGGGGAAAGGCCAGAAACAGCGCCGTTAGTGTCATGTGCAGGATGAGGATCCCCAAGTCCAGTCGCACCAGCTCGGGATCCCGCAGCACCTTGCCGAACTGCCCCGGCACCGCCTCCGCATCGCGGTGGAATTCGCTCTTCTGCGGTGTCGGCACGACAAACAGCACCACGCCTACGCCCAGCAACGCCAGTATCGAGGTAAGCCCGAAGATTCCCGGCACGCCGATCCAGCTGTTCAGCACCGGCCCCAGCACCAGCGACACGGCAAAGGCGGCACCGATGCTCATGCCGATGATCGCCATCATGCGCAGGCGGCGCTGCTCACGACTCAGATCCGCAGCCAGCGCCATAATCACTGCGGCGATGGCGCCACTACCCTGCAACGCACGACCGGCAATGATCCCCCAGATAGTGTCAGCGGAGGCCGCCACCGCACTGCCGCAGGCAAAGATCAACAAGCCAGCAATGATCACCGGTTTGCGGCCGATGCGATCGGAGAGCATACCGAAGGGGATCTGCAGCACTGCCTGGGTCAGACCGTAGACGCCGATCGCCGCTCCCACCAGCATCGGCGTCACTCCAGCCATGTCCTCCGCATAGAGGGCGAACACTGGTAGGATCAGAAAAAGTCCCATCATGCGCAGCGAGAAAATCCCCGCCAGAGAAAACGCGGCGCGCCGCTCCAGAGGGTTCAGGCCCTGCCCCTCTCCGCTACTCTTTGCCATCTCAGATCCGCTTTGCCTCTACAAATAAAGAGCGCGTATAGTAGCAGGTTCGCCTGAATCGTTGTTGCAAAAAACCGGCTGGAATCGGGGGGGTAATATAGGCGCCGCGCGCCGCCTCCCAGATCGACCGGAAGCCTAACCAGAGAGCTATGGATACCATCCAAATCCGCGGCGCGCGGACCCACAACCTGAAGAATATCGACCTGACCCTGCCGCGCGACAAGCTGATCGTGATCACCGGGCTCTCCGGCTCCGGCAAATCCTCGCTGGCTTTCGACACCATCTATGCGGAGGGGCAGCGACGCTACGTGGAATCGCTCTCCGCCTATGCCCGGCAGTTTCTTTCACTGATGGAGAAGCCCGATGTGGACCACATCGAGGGGCTCTCACCGGCGATCTCCATCGAACAGAAGACCACCTCCCACAACCCGCGTTCCACCGTCGGCACCATCACCGAGATCCACGACTACCTGCGGCTGCTATTCGCCCGCGCCGGCACGCCACGCTGCCCGGAGCACGACACCCCGCTGGAGGCCCAGACCATCAGTCAGATGGTCGATCTGGTGCTCGCGCTGCCCGAGGGGAGTCGGCTAATGCTGCTGGCGCCGGTGATCTCGGAGCGCAAGGGCGAGCACCATAAACTACTCGCCGAGATGCATGCTCAGGGGTTTATCCGCGCCCGCATCGACGGCGAACTATTCGAGCTGGATGAGCCCCCCGAGCTTGAGCTGCACAAAAAGCACAACATCGAGGTGGTAGTCGACCGTTTCAAGGTACGCCCCGATCTGCAGAGCCGTCTGGCCGAGTCCTTCGAGACCGCGCTCAATCTCGCTGGCGGCCTGGTACGGGTCGCAGCGCTGGATGGCGGCGGCGAGGAGCTGATCTTCTCCTCCCGCTTTGCCTGCCCGCAGTGCGGTTATAGCCTAAGCGAGCTGGAACCCCGGCTGTTCTCCTTCAACAATCCGGTGGGGGCCTGCCCCACCTGCGACGGACTCGGCGTGGAGCAATTTTTCGACCCAGACAAGGTAGTCGCGCACCCCGAACTGTCGCTGGCCGGTGGCGCAGTGCGCAGTTGGGACCGGCGCAATACCTACTACTATCAAATGATCAGCTCGCTGGGCAGACACTACGCATTCGATCCCGAGACGCCGTGGCAGGAGCTGCCGCGGCAGGTGCAGAAAAAGATCCTCTACGGCAGTGGCAACGAGTCGATCGAGTTCAGCTACTTTAATGAGCGCGGCCGTTCGACCCGCAAGACACACCCCTTTGAAGGGATCATCCACAACATGTCGCGCCGCTATCGGGAGACCGATTCGAATGCGGTACGCGAGGAGCTGGCACACTACATCTCCAGCCAGCCCTGCCCGGAGTGCAAAGGCACCCGCCTCAACCAGGCGGCACGCCATGTGTTTGTCGCGCACAACACCCTGCCTGAGATCAGCGCAATGCCGATCGGCCAGGCGCTGAGTTTTTTTCAACAGCTAGCGCTGCCCGGCAAACGTGGCAAGATCGCGGACAAGATCGTCAAGGAGATCGATCAGCGCCTCAGCTTTCTGGTCAATGTCGGGCTCGACTACCTCACCCTCGACCGCAGCGCCGAAACCCTCTCCGGCGGCGAGGCGCAGCGCATCCGCCTGGCAAGCCAGATCGGCGCCGGCCTGGTCGGCGTCATGTACGTGCTGGATGAGCCCTCCATCGGGCTGCATCAGCGGGACAACGCGCGACTGCTCAACACCCTCACCTATCTGCGAGATCTGGGCAATACGGTGATCGTAGTGGAGCATGATGAGGATGCGATCCGCAGCGCTGACCATGTGGTCGACATCGGCCCCGGCGCCGGCGAGCATGGCGGCCAGATCATCGCCCAGGGTACCGCCGAAGAGATCACCGCAGTCGAGCACTCGCTCACCGGCCAATATCTCTCCGGTCAGCGCAGCATCGCCGTTCCCACCGAACGCTATGCCGGACGTGACGGCGAGTTTCTGCGGGTAACCGGGGCCAGCGGCCACAACCTGAAGCAGGTGACGCTCAGCATTCCGGTCGGCACCTTCTGTTGTATTACCGGCGTTTCAGGATCCGGCAAGTCGACCCTGGTCAACGATACCCTCTACCCTATCTGCGCCGCCGAACTGAATGGCGCCAACAGCTCACCGGCAGCCTATGAGTCGATCGAAGGGCTGGAGCACTTCGACAAGGTGGTCGATATCGACCAGAGCCCGATCGGTCGCACACCGCGCTCCAACCCGGCCACCTATACTGGGCTGTTCACGTCGATCCGCGAACTGTTTGCCGGCACCCAGGAGTCCCGCACCCGTGGCTACACCCCGGGGCGCTTCTCCTTCAACGTCAAGGGCGGCCGGTGCGAGGCCTGCCGTGGCGATGGCGTGATCAAGGTGGAGATGCACTTTCTGCCCGACGTCTATGTGCAGTGCGATGTCTGCAAGGGCAAGCGTTACAACCGCGAGACCCTGGAGGTGAAGTACAAGGGCAAGTCGATTGACGAGGTGCTGGCGATGACGGTGGAGGAGGGGCTGGCCTTTTTCGATGCGGTGCCAGTGATCAAACGCAAGCTACAGACTCTGATGGATGTGGGGCTCTCCTATATCTCCCTCGGGCAGAACGCCACCACCCTCTCCGGCGGCGAGGCGCAGCGAGTCAAACTTTCCCGGGAACTCTCCAAGCGCGATACCGGCAACACTCTCTACATTCTCGATGAACCAACCACCGGGCTGCACTTCCACGACGTGAATCATCTGCTTGCGGTGCTGCACCGGCTGCGTGACCACGGCAATACGGTGGTGGTGATCGAGCACAATCTCGACGTCATCAAGACAGCTGACTGGATCATCGACCTGGGCCCGGAGGGTGGTAACCGAGGGGGCGAGATTCTGATAGAGGGCACACCAGAAACCGTCGCCGCCCACCCCGATTCCTATACCGGGAAGTTTCTTGCCAGCTATTTGTGACACCCCTAGTAATTAGGGGAATCTCGGGCTTCAAATTTCAAGCGCTTAGCCTGACAATGCTGGACTGGAGTCCGCTTTGATCTAGCCTTCACCAACAAGAGTCGAAAGCCGATGCGTGTAGCCCTAATCTGGATGATTGTCGCATTTTTCAGCGTCTACGCTTGGCGCGACTGGTTCAAGACCCTCTGTTTTCTGGTCGTACTGATGGCCTTTGTCGAGCGTCCAGACATGCCGAAGGCAGTGGCTGGCATCCCCGGCCTCAACCCCTGGAATCTGCTCTTCGCATCCACCTTTCTCGCCTGGTTTTCCGCCCGCGCCAGGGAGTGGAAGGCCCCTAAACTTCCCCTATCGATCCGTTTCTATCTAGTCTGGTACCTAGTCATCATCGTCGCCTCTTATCTGAGGGCCGCCGGGGATTCCGCCATCCTCAACGAATATTCTTTACTGGTTGGCCGACGCGACTTTTTCACTGGGCAGAGCCTATTTATCGATGACATCATCAATGTGCTCAAATATGTCGCTCCAGGCATAATGTTTTACTATGGCACCAACGACAAGACCCGCATGCAGTGGGCGCTCGCATCCGTTCTGATAATGAATCTGTTGCTTGCCTTGCAGGTAATCCGCTGGATGCCGGTGAGCACCCTCGTCGATGGTGATCTGCTGCAGAAGCGCGCCGTGCGCGTCATCGACCGTGAGATCGGTTACTTTCGCAGTGATGTGGCCGTGCTGCTCTCCGGTGCTGCTTGGGCCTTTTTCGCCTTGATCCAGCTCTCTAAAAGTTCACTCAACAAGACATTTCTGGTGCTCTCCAGCATGGCCTGTGCACTTGCTATCGCACTGACCGGCAGCCGCATCGGCATGGGTAGCTGGATGGGGGTGGCATTCATTCTGGCCTGGTACCGCTGGCGCAAATTCTTTTTCATCACGCCGCTGGTGGTTCTGACCATTGCCGTCACTATCCCGTCGGTGACCGAACGCTTCACAGAGGGCTTCACCCAGGATACCGCGGATAACCGCAACGCTGAACTCGACAGCGGCGGACCAGTTAAAGCGGACGACATGGACCTCTATACGGTCACCTCCGGTCGCACCGAGATCTGGCCCTTTGTAATCGAAAAGATCGCCGAACAGCCGATCTGGGGACATGGACGACACGCCATGATCCGCAGCGATATTGCACCCTTCCTCTGGAATGCCTATCACGAGTCATTCCCTCACCCACACAACGCCTATCTTGAGCTGACCCTCGATAACGGCCTGCTGTTCTCGATCCCCATCTTTATCTTCTTTCTGATTATCGTGATAAAAAGTCTCACCCTGTTCAGGGACAAGAGAGACTCCTTCAATATGGCAATAGGCGGCAGCAGCCTGGCGTTTACAGTCAGCCAGCTGTTTGGCGCTGTTGCTGGTCAGTCTTTCTACCCAATGATCAGTCAGGTCAGCATGTGGGTGATGATCTTTCTTATGTTGCGGGTCTCTCTGGAGCGAAAAAACCAGAACTTTTCTGACGCCAACCTGAATACTGAAGCGCCACCAAGTGGCTCTGAGAGGCACATCCCCCCTGGTCGCAAACGGCGTTACAACATCCACAACCCTCCCTGGTAGGTTATCAGATGTAGTAGTCGGGACTTAATCTGACAGTTACCGATTTCGATGGCGTGACTGTCAGGTCAAATTCAGCCGATGAATTTTTCCTTCCAGATTTGTTTCCCGTCTTCCAGCGTGGCCAGCGGCGTGCGGCCACAGCACATCTTTCCTTGATGTGTCCGCTGTGCATTGTAGTACAGCAACCAGTCGTCGAGATCCTGCTGCAGGCTCTCCATGTCAGCATAGAGTCTCTTCCTGAAGGTTACCTGATAAAACTCCTGCAGGATGGTCTTGTGGAAGCGCTCGCAGATCCCGTTGGTCTGCGGCGACTTCACCTTGGTCTTGGTGTGATCGATGTCGTTCACGGCCAAGTAAAGCTGGTAGTCGTGCTGATCAGCCCTGCCGCAGTACTCTGTTCCTCTATCAGTCAGAATGCGTAGCATAGGCAGTTCATGACGTTCAAAGAACGGCAGTACCCGATCATTCAGCAGGTCAGCGGCGGTGATCGGCGTCTTGGTCGTATATATTAATCGTTCCGAAAGTATTGGCAGTCTATTTTTGAACTTGCCAAAATATATTAATCGTTCCGAAAGTATTGGCAGTCTATTTTTGAACTTGCCAAAATATACTTTGTATCTGACATGCGGAAGAAACTCTTAATCAGCGAAGTGCGC